>JACRDF010000006.1 GCA_016212925.1 Desulfomonile tiedjei | reverse complement strand
GTGACATTCGCATCCGCTTCGCCGTCATCTATGCCAAAGTTTGATTTCAGGATGTCAATTATAGGGTGATAGGCAACCCCACGGCCGTAAGAGAGACACTTTCCTTCCAGGAACAAGATGTCTTCGTTAGCCACAGCCTTTCTGAACTCATACAGAAGCCGGGACTTTCCGACTCCGGCCTCGCCCATGATGGAGACAGCCTGACCTCTGCCCGCCTTTGCTCTCTCAAAGGCATCAAGTAAGAGTTCCAATTCCCTTTCACGTCCGATAAAGCGGGAAAGGCCACGCTCAGCACTAACATCAAATCTAGTGGTTCTAGTGCTCGGAGCGATCACACGATAGACCTTCAAAGGACTTTCTTTACCTTTGATTTCTCGCTCTCCGAGGGCCTCGAAACGGAAGTATCCTTCGGCGAGCTTGAACGTATCCTCGGTGACATACGTGGTCCCCGGCTCAGCCAGTTGCTCCATCCTTGCCGCCATGTTGATGGTGTCCCCGACGGCCGTGAATTGAACCCGAAGATCGTTTCCGACAGTACCCACCACGACAGGACCAGAGTTGATACCGATCCGCACCAGCACTGGCGGGATGTTCTTCTCAGTTTTGAGCTTGTCGTTGAACCGGGTCAGCTCTCTATGGATGGCCAGGGAGGATCGGATTGCCCGCTGGGGAGCATCCTCAAGGGCAATGGGGGCTCCGAAGAATGCCAAGACTCCATCACCCCGCATTTCATTCACCGTGCCTTCGTACTCATGGACCTTGTGGATGATGAGTTCGAAGACCTTATCCATCAGAGAAAAAGTCTCCTCTGGGCCGAGCTTTTCAGTGAGCGGTGTGAAACCCTTCATATCAACGAACATGATGGTGACGTGCCGCCGCTCTCCCTCTATCCGCTCCTTTTGCGACAGGATCTTCTCAGTCAGACCGCCGGGCAGGTACTTCTGAATCTTGGCAAGCTTTTCGTCAAAGGAGAGGTCTTTGCGCAGGGTGGTGGCTCCGGGAGCAATCAGACTGCGGCCGCACTCCAGGCAGAATTTGCTATCGGGGGGTACGCTCTTGCCGCATCCGGGACAGGTGAGTTCGAGCTTATTGCCGCACTCCTTGCAGAACTTAGAGCCATTGGGAAGCTCGATTTCGCACTGTGGACATTTCATGGCCTCCCCCCAGACTGTGGAGACAGAAGGAACGCTGGAATCCCTAGACTCTGAGGAAACGCAATATGATGGAATAGATGATGATTGTCCCCTCCCCCTGATGGTCCAGTTTTACTCTAATTTGCAGCATAACCTTTGTCAATTTGTTCCTTGTGCAGCAAAGTCTCAAGCCTTCTTTCGCGGTTTATTGGGTGAGTTATGGCCATTGGCGTTCAGTGCGTCGTCCGCTCATTTCTCTGCTCTTGCGATTAATCTTGGATTCTGCCGGTCGTCGTGCGAGCGGCCTGTGGACATGTGACGGAAGCGCTTTGCCGGCAAGATGCTTAAAATGACCGGCAAGATGCCGGTCCTACCAATCCTCGGAGTTGGCAAGAGCTTCTTTCGGCCGCGGTAACTGGATGGTTACTGAATCCCAAAAGTCTTGACAACAGAAGCACATGCCAATAAGTTAGACTAGTAGGCTTGAAGCGGAGAGATGACCGAGAGGCCGAAGGTGCTCGCCTGCTAAGCGAGTGTAGGGTGTTGAGCCTTACCGAGGGTTCGAATCCCTCTCTCTCCGCCACCGTTTTTGCGGTCCAACCTTCCTGCGATTACACTCCGCGTCAATCATCGGCTGTCTGTCTATCTCTCTCGCTCACAGCATTATGCGAAGAACGCCAAGCAAATGATAATGGCTGCACAAACCCCTGCCGCGTCCGCGATCAAGCCTGCATGGACAGCATAACGGGTACGGGCGACGGAGACAGCTCCGAAGTATACTGCGACTACGTAGAGCGTGGTTTCTGTGCTCCCCATTATCACTCCCGCAAGACGGGCCTGGTACGAATCAGCTCCGTGTTTCGCTATTATCTCACCCAATAGTCCAAGGCTCGCTCCGCCCGACAGCGGCCGCGTCAGTATGAGACTCACGACTTCGGGAGATAGACCCAACGAATGCATGATGTCAGGGAAGAGCCCTGCAAGAAGGTCCAACCCTTTCGAGGCCCTGAACATGCCTACAACCACAAGGATGGCCACAAGATAGGGAATTATTCGCACGGCAACCTCAAATCCTTCCTTGGCTCCCTCAACGAAGGATTCGTATACTTTTACTCCCTTGAAAAAGCCGTAGACCGGTATCCCTACGAGGAACGCCAGGAAGATAGCATTGGACGCAGCCGCGGAAAACTCAGGCAAGCCGTTCATCTTTCCCCCCCTTTTCAGAGTTGTCGCGAAAGCGTCGCATACGGGACAACAGGCGAGCTGCGGTGACCCCCGCCACTGTAGAGACACAGGTGGCAATCAGGGCCGGGAAAACGATGACCGTGGGATCGGCCGAGCCTCCACCTGCCAGAAGTGCGATAGCCCCCGCGGGAATCAATTGAATGCTCGAAGTGTTTATCGCGAGGAACATGCACATTTCATCGGTGGCGGTTCCTTTCCGTGAATTCAAGGTATCAAGGTCTTCCATGGCCTTTATGCCCATGGGAGTGGCCGCATTATTCAACCCGAACATGTTGGCGACCATGTTCATTGCCATACTACCCAGTGCAGGGTGACCGTCCGGTATTCGAGGGAAAAGGAATCGCATCAAAGGCGCTATCATCCTGGTGAACGCAGCAACAAGGCCGCTATCCTCCGCGATTTTCATTATCCCCAGCCAGAGGGCCATTATACCGGTCAGCCCCAAGGCCAATTTGAACGCCGAAACCGCGCTTTCGGTGACCGACACGACCACTTCCCTCACTTGGCCCGTCGCCACGGCTATCGCCACAGATCCGACCAAAAGCGCCAGCCAGATAATGTTCAGCATATCTGTTCACCCCCAATAAGGCACGCTCGCCCCCGCAAGATAACCGAACCTGCATGCGCTCGCCACGGAATTTTAGGCGACAAGGTAAGTGTCCAGTTACGCGGGGCAAATTGAGGGTGCTGGGCAGGGAGCACGGCAGGGCCGGCATCTTGCCGGTCACCCTGGTTTTCGGGGCTGGTTGGCGGCTCATACCAGTTCGCGTTCAAAGAAGTGATTTATGTGGGAGGAGAAGCAGCGCCAAACGTGAAAATCCCCCCTTTCCCCCCTTTACAAAGGGGGGAAAGTCAGCGCATTACCCCCCTTTCCTAAAGGGGGGCTGGGGGGATTTTTTTCAAACAGACCAACTTTGGATGTTATCGTTTTGATAGCGCATTGGTATCGGGTTCCCTCGCGTAACGGACAGGTTACGAGAGGCGGGAGGAAGCCCGGGTGCGCAGAACTACGATGCTTTGCTTTTTATGAAGGCGATACTGGAAACAGGAATGGTGTAAAGATCTTGGCCGGATTCGACACCGATCAATCCGTTTTCATTCCAGGACAGAACGCCGCTGATCGTTGTTGCAGACCCCAGCAACAAGATTTCGACCTCCGTCTTGGCCGTAGAAAGTCGCTCCAACACACTGCTCACACTGGAGGCCCGAGGGGCGATTGGTGGCGCGAGCGACGGTGCGATCCTCGGCGAAGAAACCATGCTGGTAGGACGATCGCCCGAATCCGGCGCCTCCAGCGGTGGGGCGACTATGTCGGTGACCACGCTGCCCGTCATGGATATGTCGTCAATCAATTCGTCTATGATCGTTTCGTCAAGGACCAAGGAATCGTCCACGGCCTGACTGGCGACCGAGAGCGGCGAGCGTGCTTCTTCCCCTGCGGAATCCGGGCTGAAGACCGGAGCTGCGGCAGGGTCAGGACGACCGGCAGCCGCGGCGGAAGGTCCTGCCGCGGGCTGCACAATGCGTTGGCTGAGATTCTCAAAATCCTGAAGCATGTACCGGAAATTGGGATTGATGAACTTCACGTCACAGTTCACCGGCTTGCCGGCAATCTTGGTGTTGACTGTTTCAGGGAGGCGCAGGGCGGTGTCGAGGTTCACGTCCGTGTCGCAGTTAAGATGCGTGCCGATGTTCTGAAGAATCTTCTCGACGCGCTCAGGGTCAGAAACTTCAGTGACTTCCTTTAGCAGCCAGTACAGATGGGCTCCGCGACCGGATTCCACTATTATTGACGGGGCCCGCGGGAAACTCCGGATCGCTCGAGCTGCTTGCTGTGGACCTTCAAAGAAGGTCTTTTTCCCGTCGTGCCCTTCACTGCCTATGTCCAGATCAGCCCACAGAGCGACTACGTAGTGGACGTGCTCCTTCTCGGCCTTCATCCTTTCACGCGGACAAATCCCGAAATATACGTCTCTATCTTCTCCGTAGTGTTCTTTGGCCAGGATATCGATGTTCGGAAAGTACCGAGTGCTCATTTTCGGGTCCCCGCGCTTGACGCTTTTTACAAGGATAAACCCCCGGTGTTCTTTGTAATACTGGGCAAAAATCGCTTCCAAGAAGTCCTTGCGGGTGAACCGAGCGACCATGAGAAAACCTTGCATAGTCAGAATTGACGGTAAATATCAAAGCGTTATTTTAGTCTTGATTCTCTGAATTGTCAATAAACCGTTTGAATGGTTTGATCCTCGCCGCAGCCACAGCCGCGAAATTTGCGCGACGACCTGCCCTTTGCCGTGCTCCGTTGGGCTTGCATTTTCCAAAAAGTCTGGTAGAGTCCTGCGCTTCTGTGCCGAACGAGCACGAGCTAGAAATGGCTTCAACAGCCGCTTTTCAGCTCATGCCGTTCGTATTTCGCCAGTGGCGAATGCGGTGACAAGAAAAAAATCACCCAACAAACTAGTCAATAGAAGAGAGGTAAGATGAGGTATTTTTTGGTTATGGTTTTCTTTTTGCTGGCCCCTGTACACGCCAATGCAAAAAGCATCGAAGAACATATTCTGGTTTCATATAGTCTTGTGGTGGATCAACTGAAAAGCCGCGGACTTGGAGGGCCGCTTGCGGAAGAGGTAGGAAGGTTCGGGTTGATCCGGCAGCTGATCGAGGACGGTCAAAATAGAGAACATTCGGTAAGCATAGTCGGCATGTCCATGGGTGGGGCTAATGAGAGCGTACTGAAGGAACTGGGTCTCACCATGGGCTGCACCAACGAGGAAGGCTTCACCTTGAAGAAGGTAACATCAGGCGAGGGTGAGACATTCTACGCTGTGCACGGACCTCGCGCTAATGTATGTTCCGCTGTCGCGATAACACTACTTTGGGACAAATATATTAACCATGCCTACACATCGAGTTTCACGAGCGATCAAATCGAGGCGTGGAATATGTCAAAGGAGATCTCCGGCAAGATCTGTTGTAACCAAGCTAGGCCTGAAGAGGTCGAGAAATACTATGGGGAACTGGCCGCACCCCGAAGAAAGGCCATCGAGAAGGCGAATCGAATGTACAGCCCAACTGCGGCTCAAGTCATCACTAAGATAGTAAACGACATGAAAGAAGTCTTCGACTTCGCCAGATTCTAAACAACATAAGCGTTCCCCGGGAACCCCGGGAGAACGCTTATATTCATAGCACTACCTAAAATGTGTCATTTCCGTTCGCGTTCGTGCGATGAACAACCCGTTAGAGGCCACGGACCTGACGAGGATCAGTTTCGTGGCCGCCCCCAAATGAGGTCCGGATCTCACCGCGGCTTTGAATCCTGCGTTTCGCTGGACTGGATTCCTGCTTTCGTCGAAATGATGGTACGTTGCCCATGTTTACCAGACAACCATCTTGGCAATAGCTATATTTCATCAAGATGTGGGAGTTTTTGGGGCGGCTGGGCCACGCATCTGGAAAGCCTGCGCAATCAACCACAATCTCGTTAGTGCATCTCGCTGGATTTCGGCTTTCGTCGGCATGACGGTAAAAGCCATCGCATCGGGGCAGGTGACCTAAGTCAACCACATTGCCCCGTAAGGTGGCCAAGGTAAAGTCATGAGCCCTGCACATGGACAACTAATAGTGACATGAGGCGAGCTTCTCAGCTATCTTTGCTCTTACCCTTGGGAGCTTCTCCCTTTTTCTTGGTGTCCTTTGTAGGACTCTTTTGGCTGGCCTTTTCCAAGTTGTCCTGGATTACCTTGTTGCCCGGCGCCAACTTGGCGGCTTTTGTCAAGTTAAGCACCTCCTGCTCGTGATTCCCCTTCTTGCCCAGGCTCACTGCATAGTCGTTGTAAGCCATGGCGAGATCGTTCTTGATCTCGGCGTTGGATGGCGCAGCGTTCATCGCTTTTTGAAGAAGGCTGATCTCTTCCTGGTGGTTGCCGGCTTCACCCTTTTTCAGCGCTTCGTTATGGTAGGCCGCGGCCAGATTTGACTGGACCGCCTTGTTGCCTGTGTCAATTTTTGCCGCCCTTTCGAGATACTCGATAGATTTTGCCGCCGACCCTCCCTTATTCTCCTTCACCGCTTCTTTCAGCAGCAGGTTGCTGATATTCCTGATGGTGGCCGGGTTCTTCGGGTCGAGCTTAAGGGCTTCCTCCAGGCTCGATATCCGTTGCGAAGGCGAAATCTGGGCACTCTCGGAAACTGCGTAGTTATTGTAAGCCGCTGCCAGGTTTTTCTTTGTTACCGGATCGTTCGGAAAAATCTCCAAGGATTCCTTCAGAAGGGCAATCTGAGCCGACGCGTCCCCCTCTTTGCCTTTTAGGACCGCCAGGTTGGAGGTGGCCCTGCCCAGGTTTTCGACTATTGCACCTTCCTTACCGGACAGCTTTTGGGCTTTGCGAAGATATTGGATCTCTTCCTCGAACGCGCCCGCTTTGCCCTTTTGCAAAGCAAGATTGAAATAAGCCGTTGCCAAGTTCTTCTTTATCTTGGGATTGTCAGCATCAAGTGCTGCGGCTTTCTCCAGTCTCGAGACTTCCTCGGTATGGTTCGCACTGCGTCCCTGCCCTACTGCTGCGTTGTTCAGCAAGGCGGCCATGGCTTTTTTTGCCACCGCATTACCGGGGTCAATGTCAAGGACCTGTTGCACGAATTCCATCTTGTCTTTGAGGCTGATCTTTTCTTTGGGCAAACCTGCGCACAGCAGCGCGGACTGAATGAAATTTGCACGGATATCCTTATCTTCGGGCGCGAGTTTAAGCGCCTTGCTCATGTAGCGGATCCCTTCGGCCACCTTCCCTTCCCTGTTGAGTTTGAGGCCAAAGTTGTTGTATGCCACTGCCAGCACACTCGTATACTTGCTGTTCTGCGGATCCAATTTCACCGCTTTTTCCAAGGCAGAAAGCGCTTCCTGGACACTGTCCCGCGACAGCAGGTGGCTTCCTCGGAAAAATGCGTTTTCAGCCTGGACAGCGTCGGACGAGTCTTCAGCGAATAGAGGTTGCCCGGGTATAAGAAAAAGGGTCACAACTAAGACAAGATAGGCTCGAAGAACCTTTTTCGCGCTTCTGAGCATCATGGACATCTCCTCGCGGCATGAATTCTATTCAGGCTTGATCTTATGCAGCCGAAACCAAGATTCCGCATACGGTGTGAGTCATATCACGATGGTAATACAGGGTCAATCCCTCACGATTTGTGAAACATGTCGTTTCGATCACGTGGGCGAATCAGAGGCGAACGATTGGTTGCTCTCATTGGTTGCTCACCTCGCCCTGCCAATATGAGGAGTGCGATGCAGGCTTGGCCGGGTTACCGGAACAATATCGACACTGACTTGACAAAAGCTAGGTTAGTAGTAATAAGAGGTTCCTGAGATCGGGATCTTAAGGAGGAGACTTATGATCGAGGTACAGGGACTGACCAAATATTATGGTCGGTTGCCCGCGATCAAGGATGTGAACTTTCGCATCGAACCGGGTGAGATCGTAGGGTTCCTTGGCCCGAATGGCGCAGGGAAAACCACCACGATGCGCATTCTGACATGTTTTTCACCGGCTTCATCAGGGAGCGCTCGTGTCATGGACATGGACGTGCGCGAGGACTCCCTGAAAATAAGGCAGAAAGTCGGGTACTTGCCGGAGAATGTCCCCCTCTACGACTGGATGCGCGTCAAGGGATATCTCGAATTTGTGGCAGCCGCCAAAGGGGTATCCGGGGCAATGAGAGCCGCGGAGATCAACCGGGTGGCAGTGTCGGTGGGCATCGATCGGGTTATGGGAAAGCTCATCCGAACCCTGTCGAAAGGATATAAGCAAAGAGTGGGCCTGGCCCAGGCCCTGATGGGAGATCCTCCGATCCTCATCCTTGACGAGCCCACCATCGGTCTGGACCCGAAACAGATTCGTGAAATAAGACAGCTTATCAAGGGGTTTGCCCAGAACCGTACGGTGATATTGTCTACCCACATTCTACCTGAGGTAAGCCAGGTCTGCGATCGAGTCATCATAATCAACAAAGGGGCGATTGTGGCTGAAGACTCCCCTTCGAATCTGATCCGAACCCACGGGAAGGCCTCCAGGTGCCAGATTGTCGCCAGGGCCCCCGAAAAGGAGTTTCAATCTTTGCTGTCCTCCCTGGACGGTGTGCTGTCCGTCCATTCGAGCAGCGTATCCCACGACGGCCAAACCGGGGCGGTCGTTGAAACAGGTGCGGAATCGGATATGTGCCCCTTGCTGGCTCGATCCATAGTGGAAAAAGGGTGGGATTTGCTGGAGCTACGGCCTATCCACGTAAGCCTGGAGGACGTTTTCATCGACCTGGTAACCGAAGAGACTGAAGAATACACTTCTACAGATGAAGCGGGTGAAAAGGAGGTTGCTTAATGGCAGGATGGTACCCGGTGTTCCGCAAGGAAACAGCCAACTTTTTTGTCTCGCCGATAGCTTACGCGGTAATCGCGATCTTCCTGCTTCTCTCGGGCTTCTTTTTCTGGGCCAATGTCACTTTCATGAGCTGGATGAGCCTTCAGGCAGCCAACAATCCGATGATAAGCGCGCGTATCAACCTGAACGACGTCGTGATCCGGCCGCTTGTTCAGAACATGGCTATTCTCATTCTGTTTTTGATGCCGCTCCTCACCATGAGACTGTTTTCCGAGGAAAAGAAATCCGGAACCATCGAACTGCTCCTCACTTACCCCGTGACCGACGTAGGGGTCCTCTTAGGTAAATTTCTTGGCGCCATCTTGTTATTGGTGGTGATGCTGGCAGGCACGTTTCCTTTTGCCATAATGCTGGCAGGTATTGGGAGACCCGATTACGGCGTTTTCCTGACCGGTTACCTCGGTCTCTTGCTCATGGGCGGGGCATTCATGGCGCTGGGTATGTTCATCTCTTCGCTGACCGAGAACCAAATCGTAGCGGCCGCGATCTCTTTCGGCGCGGCAATTCTGTGCTGGGTGCTCAGTTGGAGTTCAAGCCTGACCGATGAAACGACCGGCGCGGTCCTGAGGCAACTGTCCATACTGGAACATGTGGAGTCGTTGAATAAAGGGATACTTTCATTGGCGGACATATCTTTCTTTGTCCTGTTCACCGCGTTTTTCCTCTTTTTGACATTGCGCTCCATTGAAACTTACCGGTGGAGGGGGTGAGGAATGAAAGCCAACGGATTGCAAAGACAGCTACTATTAGGAGGCGGGACTGCCGCCGGGATTTTGATATTCCTGGCGATCATCGTCGCCATCCAATACATAATATTGCAGCATCCCAAGAGGTGGGACCTTACCGGGACCGGTAAATACACCCTGGCCGAGCAGAGCAAGAAAGTCCTGGGAACCTTTAAGGACAAAAAGATCCCTGTCGAAGTCCTAGCTTTTTATGAAACCAAGGATCAGGCCCAGCGAGAGAACGTTCGCGACCTGCTCAATCAATACAGAGACGTGTATGCGGATTTCACTTACTCCTTTGTAGACCCGGATAGAGACAGAGTTACCGCAGTGCAAAACAAAGTCGAAGCCTACCCTACCGTCGTGCTGAAGGCCGGGAAAAAGGACGAGCGCATATCCGCCGCGGACGAGGAAACACTCACCAATGCGCTACTGAAGCTACTGCGAACCGAAAACAAGAAAGCGTACCTGCTGAAGGGCCACGGAGAGTTATCGCCCGGAACAACTGAAGCTGAGGGATTTAGCGTTGCAAAAGAGCAGATCGAGAAGCAGAACTATACGGTGGCAGATCTGGTTCTCATGCAAACCCCATCAGTGCCGAAAGACGCCAGCATCCTGATAATTGCCGGACCCAAGACCGATCCGGTGGATCCTGAGTTGGACTCCATCAGAGAGTACCTCAACCGTGGAGGTAGCCTCCTGGTTTTTCTGAAGCCCTTCAAGACGCCCAAGCTGGCAGCCATGCTAAAGGACTACGGATTTGAGACCAGAGACGATATTATCGTTGATCGCATGAGCCGGGTGTTCGGCGGAGACTTATTGATGCCCGTGGTTACCACCTATATCAAGTTCCCTATAACCAAGAACTTCGACCTAGCTTCGTTTTTCCCCGAGGCCAGGTCCGTGAAAGTCGCAGAGAAACCGGCTCCTGATGTGGCGCCCAAAGAGCTGTGCTTAACTAGCCCTGTTTCTTGGACAATCAGTGAGGAACAGCTTCAGTCGGGCAAGGCGGACATCGATGAAAACTTCGGGATGAAAGGCCCCATCCCGGTCATGGCCGTTTCCACTGTCACTTACCCTGACTCGACGGAGCAGGCAGCCTCAGCGGAAAAGGGAACATCGCAAGAGCCCAAAGCCGAGGCGGAGCCTCCCAAACCTAAGAAAGCCAGGATAGCAGTCTTTGGCAGTTCGCTCATCGCATCAAACAAGTTCTTCAAATTACAGGGGAACGGCGATCTGATCATGAACTCTATCGCATGGTTGGCCGAAGATGAAAACCTCATCGCAATCCGGCCGAAATCAGGCAAATCGCAACCGATAGTGTTGACGGCAAGCGAGTCGCTCGCGTTTCTGGCGATCCCGGTTTTTCTGATGCCTTTGGCCTGGATTATTCTAGGGGCCGCGGTTTACTTTTATCGCCGACGCTCGGTTATTGCATGACGGCCAATCCAGCCAATGTGCCAAAGCGCATGTCTTAGGCCTGTAGCTCTAGACGAGACTGTTTCTCGGAGGTCCTCTGCAAATGAAGTTGGGCAAGGTGTTAGTTTATCTGATAATTCTGGTAGCGGTGGCCGCCTACTTATATCTGGTCGAGATCAAACACAAGGAGAAGCAAGAGACCGCTGAAAAGCAGGCCAAGAAGATCGTTCAGTTAGAAAAGGACAAGATTGTCGAGATAGAACTGCAATCGCAGGACAAGGGAAAGATCGAACTTAAGAAGCCTGCGGAGATGTGGGTCTTGACCGCACCGGTGAGGGCCAAAGCGGACGAAGACGCAGTCAACACACTGCTGAACTCAATTGCGGGAGCGGAATCCGAGAAGGTTATCCTGGAAAAAGACGTAAAATGGGAGGATTACGGGCTAGATAAGTCGGACTTCTCAGTCACGGTAGCCGCCGACGGCAAGACGACCAACATCTCTTTCGGCGCGAAAAACCCTGCTAAGACTTCCTACTACGTCAGAGTCGGAGAGGACCCGCGTCTTTTCCTTGTTGCCGATACCCTAAAAAATGCACTCAACAAAACCACCTTCGATGTTCGTGACAAATCCGTTCTCGGTGTAGCGCCCGACCAGGTGGAGCGAATCGTAATCACCAAGAATGGAGCAGAGACGGAGCTTAAGCGAGATAACGGCGGGAAGTGGACCATGGTGAAACCCGAACAGATCAGGGTGAAGAGCCAGACGATAAGGCAGGACCTAATCAATCTGACCAACCTTGCTGCTCGCCGAATTATAGATGAACCCCAAAAGGAAGGCGACGCGTACGGCCTGGACAACCCTGCCGAGAAGATACAGCTTTCAGGCAAAAATCTGGATCACACGCTACAAATCGGGAAGACTGAAGATAAGGAGGCAAGGCCGGGCTCTGCACCAAATCGTTATGTCCGCGTTCAGGGTACCGACACTGTCTATGTTGTGGACGGTAAGGCGGTCCAGGAGATGAAGACCGATCCCCAGGAACTCCGAGACAGATTCTTACTTACTTTCAAGCCCCTGGATATCCAGAAGTTTGAAATAGAGCTGGACGGGAAAAAGTGGCTGGCAAGCCAAGGAAATGACAAGAAGTGGAGCTTGGAACAGCCTGAAAAGAAGCAGTTGATCGACGCGTGGCCGATTACAGGCATGTTGTGGGACCTCAAGGACTTGGAATGGAAAGCCATGACCAAGCCTCTCCCCCAGGACCTGGCCGCAGTGCATCTGGATAAGCCGCGACTGGTCGTCTCGTTGCTGAGGAAGGATCACAAAGAACCCTTAGTGCTCAAGGCCGGCTGGGAACCTGTCTTGCCGCCAAAGGAAGGCGACCGACAGACGCAACCGGAAGCAGAAACAAAACCTGCTGAGAAAAACGATGGCTCCGCCGGTTCACCAGCTACACCACCGGCATCCACTCTCCCACCTACAATCAACGCGATTGTCGACCCGCACGAAGAAGGCAGCGCCCTGTTTGTCATTGACGCCGGAATAATTGAGCGTTTGAAGGGCGATCTCGAAAAACTCACGGAAAAGAAGTGATGCAGTCTCCTTTTTCGATCTCATACAAGTGGGCTTTAAAAACGAAGGGGTTGTAGCAGTTCAAGCTAGGACATGCTTCTGTTTAGACCGCGATAGCAAGCAGGTCTATAGCAGTTGCCAATGTTATTGGCCTATTCGGAGAGCGGCATTCCGTCATTCCTGCGGAGGCAGGAATCTAGCAATCTTTCCTGGATTCCTGCCTCCGCAGGAATGACGGGTGCCCAAGGGAAGTATGGCAGGGGAAACGTTGGACCCAATAGGACATAGTTCTTTGCAATGGCCATAAACCTGCGGCTATCCACGGTTGACCGCTATCTTTCGCGTTGCGAAGGTCAATAAGGAACGGTTGCGTATCTCAAAGCCGCGGTCAGGCCCGCTCTCATCGACGCGACCACATCTACACGGTCGGCAATCCCATACCGTTGAGCCAGATCCTGCACGTCGTGGTACCCCAGCCACACGGTCCCATCAGGTTCCTCCCACACTACGACTCGTAAGGGCAGTTCCAGAGCGATGCCTGGGCGGCTCAGCATCAGGTGAGTCCCCACAGCGGGGTTTCCGAAGATCAACACCTCTGTGGGCCGCAACTCCAGGCCCTTCTTTTTTGCCGCGGCAGCGTGGTCTATCCTCGCGGCGATATCGACACCGCGGGCTGTGAGAAAGCCCCAGAGCCGGTCCACGGTAGTCGCGACCGGGTAGCAACTCTCCAGACAAGTCATGACCTTCGGCCCGACCGGAGGCCCCAACTTTCGGTTAAAAGCCCCGGCAATGAGACGGGCCAGTGCGGTGAGGTCCACCCCTTCCTTGTTCGCGCACAGTGTCACGCACACAAGTTCGGACTTGTCGGTAAAGCGGCTCAGGTAACAGGAAAACCCGGGCACGCGACCCTCGATGTCCATGAGCCCCTTATGGCCCGGGAACCGCCACCCGCAATGCGCCGGCACCATGGTTCCGTCGCTCAGTTTCACAGCGTTGTACAGAAAGTCGCGGTTTTCCTTTTTGCTGACAAGAAGGTCGCCCGCCAGCCCGATGTCCCACAGGCTGATATCCTCGGCTGATGCCAGGATCGCCGCGGCGCCATACCAAGCGCTTGAACTGTTCGGTTTGGTCGGCACGAGCTTGCCGTCTTTTTCGGTGTAACCGGTGGCCATTTCCGTCGGATTGATGAAGGACGGGTCGCTCAAGAACTCTTTGTGTTTAAGATCATTTTTCTCGACCGGCTCCTGTTTGACGCCGGGCAACCCCGAAGCGAACAGCGTGTTCTTGAGCCCCAGTCGTTCGATCTGGTTCTTGGTGATAAAGGCTTCGTAGCTCATACCACTGACTTTTTCGACCACCAGTCCGAGCAGGAAGAAGTCGGTGGCGCTGTTGGCTACCTGTGTGCCGGGTTGGAAGACCAGGGGAAGGCGGCTTTTCACCAGGGCGAGCACTTCGCCGGGTTTGTACTCCTGGGCAGGGTTGAAGGCAGCCTGTTTCGTGTAGTCCGGCAACCCGGAAATATGGGCCATAAGTTGCCGCACCGTGATGGGCCCCCATTCCACGGGTAAGTCGCCCACATGCCCGCCTACGGGGTCATCCAAGGTCATTTTTCCGGCTTCAACCAATTGCATGATTGCCACCGCCGTGTACGCCTGGGTCATCTGTCCGACATTCCAAAGGGTCTTCGGCGATGCCAGCAACCTTTTCTCGACATCAGACACCCCATACCCAACCACGCGCGAGATATAAGGCGCTTGCACTATGGCCAGGGTCATCCCGGGGATGCGGTGTTCCTTCATGAACGCAGCCATCATATCGTCGATGGCTTGACCTTCAAATTCCACACTTGGGTCGCCCCGCTTGGCAGAGACCGGCTGAACTGAGGTGAGCATGAGTACTCCTAAGAAACATAGCCAGACAAGTTTCGCGATCAAGATACACCCTCCGAACAAAAGTTGTGCCTCACGGATATGCAATGAGTGGTCAGTGGTCCTGGAAACCTGTTTTCTGTAACGACGCGGAATCGCGCGGGTCCGCTCGAGCACGAGTCGTCGCTGACGATTCACCTCGGTCTTATTCGGACCATCAGGGCTGTCAAGGCTGCCGGTGTGACACCCGACACACGGGATACCTGCCCCAAGGAACGCGGTCGGATGGCCTTGAGCTTGTCTCTCAGCTCTCTGGAGAGACCCGGGACTGCGTCGTAATCTAGATCAACAGGAATTAAGGCCTTTTCCATTTTTGCGAATTGATTTGCTTCTCGTTTCTGCCGCTCGATATATCCCTCGTACTTGACTCGTATCTCGATCTGTTGCGCCACCTCTGAGTCCATGTTCGACGACAACAGGCCCAAATTGACAAAATCATCGACCGACATCTCCGGTCTTTTCAAAAGCTTGGCGCCAGTGAGGGGTTCTTTCATCTCGGAGCCTCCTCTGGCCCTTATCAGATCATTTATCCGATCGTCGGGCCTGACCCGGATGCTTTCCAGGTCTTGCAAGCAATTGTCTATGGCTGTGAGCCTCTCTTCGAACTCCTGGGCCAAGGGTGACGGAATCAGACCCAAAGACTCCCCCTTCTTCAGTAGCCTTTCCGCTGCATTGTCCTCTCTCAGAAGCAAACGATACTCGGCCCTGGATGTGAACATTCTATAGGGCTCGACAACGCCTCGGGTTATGAGGTCATCTATCATCACTCCCATATAAGCTTCAGAGCGGTCGAGGATAAACGGACCCTTGCCGAGTACGGCAAGCGCAGCGTTTATTCCCGCCCAGAGCCCTTGAGCCGCGGCTTCCTCATACCCGGATGTTCCGTTGATCTGACCGGCAAGGTACAAGCCCCTGATAGTCTTGGTTTCCAAGGTGGGCTTCAGGCCTGTTGGGTCAAGGAAATCGTATTCTATGGCGTAGGCCGGCCTGACGATTTCAGCGCGCTCCAAACCCGGGACCGACCTGACCAGGTCGATCTGAATTTCGGGTGGCAAGGAATTGCCCAGGCCCTTCAAATAGACTTCGGTTGTGTGGAGCCCCTCGGGTTCCACAACCACCAGATGGCGGCCGCGCTCAGGGAATCTGGCGATCTTATCTTCCAGTGAGGGACAATAGCGCGCCGGCGTTCCCTTGATGGCTCCCGAATACAGCGACGATTTCGTAAGGTTGCGACGAACCAGATCGTGAGTCCGATCCGACGTATGAGTCTTGAAGCATGAAACCGTCGGACGTTCTATTGAATGAGTCCGCAATGAAAACGGCCTTATTCGTTCGTCGCCGGCATCCTCTTCCATCGCGTCGCGGTCGACCGTCGCCCCTTTAAGCCTTGGAGGTGTCCCGGTCTTGAACCTGCCCCAGGAGAGTCCGATTTCCTTGAGCCGGGCTGCCAGTCCGCCGGCGGCAAATTCGCCCATCCTTCCCGCTGAATACGCGACAGGCCCGATGTGTATCACGCCGTCAAGGAAAGTCCCGGACCCCAAGATCACGGCCTTGGACCGGACCTCGTAACCGGAGCGTTCTTGCACACCGATACAGGCGTCTCGGAAAATGATCAGACCCTCGACCATCTCCTGCCGAACCAGAAGATTGGGCTCCAACTCGACAGCGGCCTTCATGGCGAGCGAATAATCCAGCCGATCGCACTGCATTCTGGACCCTTGCACCGCAGGCCCTTTGCTGGTTCCAAGCAGTTTGTACTGTATGCACGAAGCATCCGCAGCTCGCCCCATCTGGCCGCCGAGCGCGTCTATTTCCTTCACCAGATGTCCCTTCCCCAGTCCTCCTATGGACGGATTGCAGGGCATGAGGCCAATGGTGTCCGCATTCAAGGTGTACATCCACACGGAAAGCCCCATTCTCGCCGCGGCCAACGCGGCCTCACATCCCGCGTGGCCTGCGCCGACCACTATTATGTCCACATCCGGCACATGCATGTTCCGTCCAGTCAATCCATCATAAATATATCATGTTAAATAACAGGCACAAATAAGATAAACTTAAAGTATAAAGTTAGCATCCTTCGACCGGGTTTACAGCCACGGCCGGAAAGTTTTTACAGTCCCTTGCTTGTGCTGTACGGGATTCTCAAAGGACCTCCCGTTTAACAGTATAAATGAGCCATAGGAAAGATCAAGCTTTCCAGGAGGCAGGCTTACCCCGGATGATCGCCGAGCGGGCAGGCCGCGGACCAAGTGGTTACTTGAAGTAAAATAGTTAAGATATTAGTTTAGGTATATGGCATAACATATTGAAACTATAATCTACATCACATTATATCAACTAAGGCATCATCCAATAGGACCATCTTACTTATTCTATTGATGAATTTATATTGACTATCATCCATCAAAGTGATAAAGTAGGTACAATAAATTTTGAAATTTGCAGATTTATCTGATGTTTTCTGAAGGAGTACGGGTATGGTTGCAAGAATATTTTCCGTATTGGTTTGTCTGTGCCTGCTGACCCTTGTTGCAGGCGTTTACACAACAGCCAACGCCGCTCAATGCGGCCCCGCAGGCTGCCCGCCATTAAAAGTACCGGTAGGTAAGCCTGCCATGTTCGGCCCTGGGCCGGCCGGACCTATGGCGCCTGTTCCATTTGGGCCACCCATGATGTCAGGGGCTCAGGCGATGCCTTGCATGCCGAATTGTCCGCCGCCTTGCCCCCCGCCCATGTGCGCTCCCCCGGCCTGTGAAGGAGGTTTCAATCCACTTTCTGCCGTGCTTTCGGCAGTTACATTACCGTTTAGGCTTATAGCGGGGGCGATTTCCAAGTCTCGGAGCTGTCAGCCTCCGGCATGCCCACCGGGCGGGTATTATCCGATGCAGGCGCCGGGCTGCGCGCCTGTTTGCGCTCCGCCCGCGGTCAAGTGCAGACCCAATCCTCTGCACGCCGGGTACACGGACATGCCCCGACCTATGTATCGATAGGAGGATAGATTCTGCCTGGCGACGGTCGATGTCGCCTATGCAATGCCACAATTAAGGCCGAGGGAAATGCTGGTACACAAAGAATTCCCTCGGCCCTTTTCTTTTTTGGTTCTGACTAAATATCCCTACCCTTTTTTCAATTCGGGAAATCCCGCGAATTGATCCAGGGCCTCCGGATTCGCCAGCGCATCCTTGTTTGTGACCGGTTTGCCTTCTATAACTTTCCTGACCGCGAGTTCCACCTTCTTGCCGTTTAATGTGACTGGAATGTCGGCCACCGGCAGAATCAGCGCGGGGACGTGTCTGGGCGTTGTGTTTTCTCTGATAGTCTTTCTTATTTTGTACTTGAGGTCTTCGGTCAATTCCACTCCGGCCGCGGTCTTGACAAAGAGCAATACTCTGACGTCGTTGTCCCAGTCTTGCCCAACCACTATACTGTCCGCGATTTCGTCGAGGGATTCCACCTGGCGGTAGATTTCCGCTGTGCCGATGCGTACTCCCGACGGATTGAGTGTTGCGTCGGAACGTCCAAAGATTTTGACGCCACCGTGTTCGGTAATTTCTATGAAATCGCCGTGGTGCCAGACATTGGGAAAAACATCAAAATACGCGGACTTATACTTAGCGCCATCCGGATCGTGCCAGAAGTAGATCGGCATTGACGGAAAACTGGCCGAACACACCAATTCTCCTTGTTCGCCTGTTACGGGTTTTCCTTGAGAGCTAAAGGCTTCGACCTTCATGCCCAAGCCTCTACACTGTAATTCCCCCTCGTAAACCGGGAGAACAGCACAGCCGAGAGCAAAGCACGAGATAATGTCGGTTCCCCCCGAGATGGAGGCCAAGTCTATGTCCTGTTTTATGTCACGGTACACAAACCTGAAGCTTTCCTCGGACAGCGGCGACCCGGTGGAGCACATAGTTTTCAGGCTTGACAGGTCATATTTTTCTTTGGGTATGAGACCGGCTTTTTCCACGGACGCGATGTAGCGGGCGCTGGTC
The DNA here is from genome assembly GCA_016212925.1 of Desulfomonile tiedjei. Classification (NCBI taxonomy): domain Bacteria; kingdom Pseudomonadati; phylum Thermodesulfobacteriota; class Desulfomonilia; order Desulfomonilales; family Desulfomonilaceae; genus Desulfomonile; species Desulfomonile tiedjei. The sequence continues at coordinate 225,444 of JACRDF010000006.1, read as the reverse complement.
CCGAAAATGGTCATCTTTTCGTCTTGAGCCAACTGGAAAATGGCCCCAGCGTCCGGGTAAAATGGTGAGCCGTCGAAAAGAATGACCGTGGCCCCCACGGCCAGACCGCTGACAAGCCAGTTCCACATCATCCAGCCGCAAGTGGTGAAATAGTAGATGTTGTCCTCTCTCTTGAGGTCCACGTGCAGGAGATGTTCCTTGAGGTGTTGAATCAACGTCCCGCCTGCTCCATGAACCATGCACTTGGGCAATCCGGTGGTTCCGGACGAGTACATTATGTACAGGGGATGGTCAAAGGGGAGTTGTTCGAACTTGATGTCCAACCCCTTCTCCTGAGAGATGAAATCGTCGTAATGCACCCCATTGGGAATGGAACTGATGTCGGCCCTTTGGCTCGTATAAGGTATGACCACAACTTTCTCGATTCGAGGCAACTCCTTCAAGATTCCGCCGATACGGCTCAAGGAATCGTGAGTTTTCCCGTTATAGAAATAACCGTCCGCTGTGAACAACACTTTGGGCTCTATTTGCCCGAAGCGATCCAGGACCCCCTTGATCCCGAAGTCCGGGGAACAGGAAGACCAGATCGCACCGATACTAGTGGCGGCCAACATGGCCACCACCGTATGAATCATGTTCGGGACGTACCCGGCCACGCGATCCCCCGTGACCACCCCCGCGTCTCGAAGGGACTTGGCCAGACGGGCGACTTCATCATAAAGCTGGGCATAAGTGATTCGGACTGTTTCCTGGCCCTCTCCTTGGAACACCATTGCTACATGGTCGTCTCGGTATCTCAGGAGGTTTTCGGCGAAATTGAGACGAGAGCCGACAAACCATTTGGCCCCCATCATCCTGGGCGAATCCTCCAGAACCTTTTCATAGGGCTTGGACGCTACAACCTTTCCGAACTCCCACATGGTTGCCCAGAAATCCGCCCTGTTATCGATTGACCACTGATAGAGAGGATGGTAGCCATCGATATTTTTTGCGTACCGTTCGTTTACGAGCTGGATGAATCTGGTAACGTTGGCGTTCTTGATCCTATCTTCCGAAGGTCTCCAAAGAGGCTCCATTTTTACCTCCTGCCGCGGGCGATATGCTGTGGCGAGCCTTTATTTTCCCTTGTAGGTAGATTTCTCAGGCCAAGCCTTTGGAACTTTTTGACCCGGTTCTTCACCCTGCTTCTTCTTGAGTTCGGCCAGGCCCTTGCGCTTGTATTCTTCTCGAAGCGCCTTAGGTATCCTGCGATTCAGGATCGATTCAGACCTGAGCCTGCGGCCGATGGTCTTTTCCATCATAGTCCCCAAATCCAGGAGCCTGTCCACGTCTATGCCGGTCTCGATTCCCATCTCGTCCATCATGACCACCATGTCTTCGATGGACTGCAGGCCGACGACATTGGGGTCACGGTAATAGTATGCACCCGTGCCGCTGACAGGAACGCGGTCCATGAAATTGGCCGGTTGGCCACCCAAGCCGCCCAGTGTGGCCTCGAATATCTCGATGCCGGCAAGCATGGCCGCGAGTGCGTTGGCGTTTCCCCAGCCGCGGGTGACGTGAAAGTGTGCAACATGGAGCTTCTTGTCGGGAATCTCATCCAGGACCATTGAGTAATATTTGTAAACCTGATCGGGAGGGGCGCTGCCGTCATGGTCCGCATGTTCGATATCCGCGGCCCCGATTTCCAACCATCGTTTCGTGAATTCCACGGCCTCTTCCAGTTTGGTAGGCCCCGAAATGGGCGATCCCCAGATGGTTGAAACAGTGCCGTTCATCTTGATGCCAACGTCTTTAGCCTTTTCTATGCACCGCTTGGCTTCCTCCCAGTAAACCGGAAGAGTCGTTCCTGAGTTGGCGAAATGGTGCTCCTCATCGGTAGATACCATCATGAGTATGCGGTCCGGTCCCCAACCTTCTTTTCTCGCGGCAATCGCTCGATCCACCGCCCTTTCTCGGATGGTCACTGCGGTCAGGCTAATGTCGTTCCAGTTGACACCGGCCCTCGAGAGTTTCTTGGAATTCCTTATCTTCTTGAGCAGTTCGTCGGCGTCCTTGAACTGGGGCATAGAAGCCGGGTTCCCCAGATTCGTCACCTCCAGGTGTTTAATTCCGCAAAGGATAAGTTCCTCCAGGTAGAATAGTTTGGCCTCCGTGGGGATCCAGATTTCTTCATGTTGAAACCCGTCTCGAACCGTTATGTCGCCGACCTGAACCCTTTTGGGGATCACCAATTCATGGTGGGGCATACGATCACTCCTCCTGATTCTACTCTCCGGTGTACACCGGTTTTCTTTTTTCCCTAAAAGCTGTAAGGCCTTCCGTCCTGTCCTTGGTCGGAATAGTAACAGCGTAGGCGTTGGACTCGATAGCCAGCCCGACCGGCAGGCTCACCTCGCTCCCTTTGTTGATTGCATACTTGGCCTGAGCAAGCGCCACGGGCCCGTTGGCGGCCATCTCGCCCGCGATTTCCAATGCTCGGCTCAGGAGCTGATCCGGTTCCAGCACTTCCAGAAAGAGCCCTATGTTAAGCCCTTCCGCAGCAGTGATCCGTCTGGCACGCAAGATCATTTCTTTTGCGCGCGCCAGCCCCACTATTCTGGGGAGTCTTTGAGTTCCTCCCGCGCCCGGAATTATCGCAAGACTGGTTTCGGTAAGGCCGACCATTGCATTCGTAGATGCCAGTCTGATGTCGCAGGCAAGGGCGAGTTCCAAGCCGCCTCCAAAGGCGTACCCGTTGACCGCAGCGATCACGGGTTTGGGGAGATCTTCCACTGCGGTGAATAGGTTCCTGATGGTTTGGATGAACAAGCGAACCTGGTCGGGAGACATTCCGGCTCTCTCCTTGAGGTCCGCCCCGGTGCTAAACGAGTTCTTTCCTGCGGAAGCCCCGGTTATAACCACCACTTTCACGTTTGGGTCGAACGAAATCTTGGCCACGGCTTGTCCAATAGCTTCCAGAAGCCCCATGTCAAAGGCGTTTAATGCCTCCGGACGGTTAATGGTCAATACCATGACCCCATCTCGCATCTCTTTCAAAAGGTTTTGCTGGTCTCCCATGTGACCTCCCTCAAGTATTCTTCAGGCAGGCTTCATCTCCGGGGTGCGGAACTTCCGCACATGCGCTGCCTCAAACCACAATCCCCCCATGGAGCCATGACGGTCGCGCCCGTTCGACTATCGACTCCACGAACCTATCGCCCCGCCAAAGGCCTGCTGCTCAACACTCTGGCGGGACACGATGCGCCGCGCGACCTCGGCGGATCGCTCATGACGGTCCCAGGCGCAGACCGGAACTGGAACCCAAGGACATCTCAAAGGTGGAATTATGGATGTAATTCGAAGACAGGGTCTTCATAGCATTTTTGGTCTTGACTTTTCAACATGAGTTTCGCCATGATTGTAAGACTTTCGACCATCGCTTCCACCAGTAGTATTCAGAACGTCCATCCATTAGTAAGTTCCAGGGCGCTCGGGCGTTTTTGTGTGTTCAGCATGAAGAACTCCTCTTGTGGCATCGGACCTGTACGAAAATCTTGCAGGCGGTTCATAACTGGACAAAACACAGGTTGAAAAAATGAACAGCGCTGAGCCGCGATCGCGTTGTTCACTTTTCTGGACAGTAGAGCTTGACCGGACTGGTAGGTTTTGCTATCTTTGGGTCCCTTACCTCGTCAATTCGGGGCGATTCGGGGTCGCCCCCAAACATTCATTACGACAACTGATTACGAACGCCTGACGGCCAAAATCCAGTGGTGCATTACGCAAAGGGGACGCTGAATGTCGGATGTCATACTTGAGGCCAAGAACGTGTTCCTCTCCTTTTACGGGGTGGCCGCTCTGACCAATGTGAGCTTCCACGTCAACAAGGGGGAGATCTTCTCGATTATCGGCCCCAACGGAGCCGGCAAGACTTGCATGATGAACTGCTTAAACGGTCTTTATCGGCCTAAGCAGGGCCAGTTGCTTTTGAAAGGACAGGACATCACGCATTTCTCTCCGCATAAACGTGCCTCACTGGGACTATCGCGCACATTTCAGAAGATAGAGCTTTTTGGGGGCATGACCGTCCTGGACAATATCCGTCTGGGGAGACATATGCATCTTAAATCCGGCCTTCTAGGTTCATGCGTCTACTGGGGAAAAACCTCGAAGGAAGAGGTCAAGACCAGGAAATTTATTGAAGAGGAAATTATAGACCTCCTGGAAATCGAGGCCGTACGAAACGAAGTCACCGGGATGCTGCCTTATGGAATGCAGAAGCGGATAGAACTGGCCCGGGCGCTGGCTTTGCAACCCGATGTGATTCTTCTGGACGAACCTCTGGCAGGACTTAACCTCGAAGAGGTTGAAGACATGGCCCGCTTTGTAATTGATGTAAACGAGGACGAGCGATGGAAGATCACATGCGTGTTGGTGGAACATGACATGGGCGTGGTGATGGACCTCTCCGACCGCGTTATGGTCCTGAACTTCGGAGTCAAGATTGCCGAAGGAACGCCGCAGGAGGTCCAGGAAAACCCCGAAGTCATGAAGGCCTACCTTGGCGAGGTGGAGGATCTATATGTCAGCCGTAGATGAAAGAAGCCGTAAGGGCGAAATAGAAATCACCAAAGACCTGACTTTGCCCAAGCTGCTCGTGCAACAGTGCCAGAAATTCGGGGACAAAGTCGCCATGAGGGAAAAGGAGTACGGTATCTGGCGACCTGTGACCTGGAAAGAGTATCTGGAAAACGTCAAGCTCATCACGCTCGGGCTTATCAGTCTAGGACTGGCTCCTGAAGACAAAGTGATCATGATCGGCGACAACCGCCCTGAAGCCCTCTGGAGCGAGATGGCAGCTATGTGCGGAGGTGGAATCGGCGTCTGGCTCTTCCAGGATTGCTTGATGGAGGAGGTGCGATACATCGTCGATCACTCTGATGCGAAATTCTACCTTGCCGAGGGTCAGGAAGAGGTCGACAAGGCCTTGGCAATCCGGGACAGTTGTCCGAAATTACAGAAGATAATATGGGATGACCCCAAAGGCCTGCGACATTACGATGATCCGATGCTCATAAGCCTTAGGGAGGTGATGAGACTCGGCCGTGAGAAGATGAAACAACAGCCCCAACTCTTTGATGAAATGATAAGCCGGGGAAAAGGGGACGATGTCTGCCTGCTGTTCTACACGTCCGGGACAACCGCTCTGCCAAAAGGCGCGCTGCTGACTCACTGGAACATGCTAACAATGGGTCGCAATCTCATGCGAGTCGATCCTTGCACGCCTGATGATGATTTTGTTTCTTATCTGCCCTTTGCCTGGATAGGCGAGCAGATGATGTCCATATCGTGCGGCCTTCAGGTCGGTTATACGATCAACTTTCCTGAGGAGCCCGAAATTGCTCAGCAAAATGTCAGAGAGATCGGCCCGCATGTGATGTTTGCCCCTCCACGTCTTTACGAGCAGTTCACCAGGACCGTTCAAGTCAAGCACCTGGATGCGACCTGGCTCAAGCGGTGGATTTTCAACACAGCGATGAGCATCGGCTACCGCACCGCGGAAATGAAATTCGAGAAAAAACCGATTCCGATGCACTGGAAGCTGCTTCGCCGCTTGGCCGACTGGACGTGTTATTCCAAGATCAGAGACCACCTTGGTCTGAGTCACGTGCGGCATGCCTATACCGGTGGCGCTGCTATGGGTCCCGACCATTTCCGTTTCTTCCACGCAATCGGGGTAAATTTGAAGCAGATCTACGGGCAGACCGAGATCGCAGGCATTTCCGTGGTGCACCGCGACGATGACATCAAGTTCGACACGGTGGGCAGGCCTATACCTGAGACGGAAATCAGCATAGGGGAAAATGATGAGATCCTCTCCAAGAGCCCATCGGTCTTTATCGGCTATTACAAAATGCCGGAAGAAACCGAAAAAACACTAAAGGACGGCTGGCTTTACTCAGGGGATACGGGATTCATTGATGAAGATGGACATCTGGTGGTCTTCGACCGCTCCAAGGACATCATGATACTCAGCGACGGACGGAAATTTTCCCCGCAGTTCCTGGAGGCGCGTCTCAAATTCAGCCCGTACCTGAGAGACGCCTTGATAGTGGGCCACCAAAGGCCTTATGTCACGGCCATTCTTTGTATCGACTACAACACCGTGGGCAAGTGGGCAGAAGACAACGGGATCAACTACACGAGTTACCCGGAACTCGCTCAATTGCCCCAAGTTTACGATCTGGTGGAAGGCCCTATTCGGGAGGTGAACCGAACTCTTCCCGATCCCGCCAAGATCCGTAGGTTCGCGAATTTATACAAGGAATTTGATGCCGACGACGATGAGCTGACACGGACAAGAAAGATTCGTAGGGCCTTTGTGGAGAACAGGTACAAGGACATCATTGATTCCCTTTATGCAGGGAAAGATATCCTCCACATGGAAACCAACATTACTTACGAAGACGGCAGGGTCGTGGAAATCAAGACCGATATCAGGCTTCAGGACGTACAGGACGGAGGAAAGAAGTAATGGAACTCTTTCTGCAACTGATCATAACCGGTGTCATGCTCGGGTCTATTTTCGCCCTGGTGGCGCTGGGTTGGGTCCTGATCTACAAGTGTTCCGGAGTCCTAAATCTCGCCATGGGTGAGCTGACCCTGATAGGCGGATATGTTTGTCTGGGGTTGTATCAGAGGTTCGTTACCTTTATGCCGGAAACTTCGGCCTTCCTTGTAGCGCTCTTCGGCACTATGATTGTGGGACTGATGCTCGGCCTCCTGACTGAGCGGATCTTCCTGAGGAAAATGATCGGCGAACCTATTTTAGCGGTTATCATGGTTACGGTCGGCTTGTCCTTCTTCTTCAAGGGGATGGTCTTCATCGTGTGGGATACGGACACTCAGGTCTTTCTACCTCGCGTTTTTTCCATAGACCCTATTGAAATAGCAGGCATTGCAATCGGACAGGTGTACCTTTGGAGCTTCATTGCAGCATTGATCCTGATGGTCATCTTTGTCTGCTTCTTCAAATACACTCGATGGGGTCTTTCCATGCAGGCTTGTGCGGATGACGAAATGGCCGCTCTCTCACTGGGCGTCAGCGCTAAATTCGTTTACGCCCTGGCCTGGGCAATCGCATTCATGGCCGCGGGTGTTGGAGGCACACTACTGGGTAATATCAACGGGCTCAACTACTCGGTTAGCATGCTTGGATTGCTGGTCCTGCCGGTCGTGGTTTTCGGCGGCCTGAACTCCGTTCCAGGCGCCATAGTCGGCGGTATTACAATAGGCGTCCTGCAGAATCTCACGGGCGGCTATTTGGATTATTACTTCCCAGGCGGGATCAAGGAGATCGCTCCATTCGTGTTTATGGTCGTTTTCCTATTGTTCAAACCCTATGGCCTGTGGGGCTGGGAAAGGATAGAAAGGGTGTAGTCCATGAGTTACCTCCCTTGCGGCACGTACTTTGAAGCTTACCAGGCGGACCAGAAATGGTGGCGCACGGGTTTTATCAAAGGGAAGATGATCCTGATGGTGATATTGTTGATCCTTTTCCCCTACATGGTGGATCAGCAGTGGCTCAGCGTCGCATATACCATAAATTACTATATTCTCGCGGCCTTGGGCGTACAGTTGCTTATTGGATATTGCGGCCAGATAACCCTTGGGCATGCGGCCTTCGTTGCGGTGGGAGGCTATTGCAGCGCTATGATGGTGCTTTTTGTGCCGTGGCCCCAATTCATTGTGGATGCGGGCCTGGCTTATCCCATAAGTATCATTTGCGCGGGTTTTGCGGCCGGGCTCTGGTCAGTGCTCTTCGGTCTCCCGTCCGCGCGGGTCAAAGGGTTTTACCTGATTATGACCACTATGGCTGCGCAGTGGATCACCGTGCCTCTGGTAATAACGCAGTACGTGAGCCAAATCGGTGGCCGCGGTCAATCCTTCTCACTACCGCCGGGCACCATTAAGATAGGACCGTGGGAAATCGACTCTGATGTGAAAATATACTATTTCTCGGTCATTCTGGTGGGGATATGCCTTGTTGTCATGGGTAACTTGTTGAGGTCCAAGCTGGGACGGGCATGGATCGCTATCAGGGACAATGACATAGCTGCCGAGACCATGGGAGTCAACATAGTAGGATATAAGCTGCTGGCCTTCTTTACGGCCGGGTTCTTCGCCGGAATCGCGGGGGCTTTCTACATTAGCGCTCTGTTCTTCGTAAGCCCTGAACACTACGAATGGTTCTATTCATTGTTGTGGGTCGGCATAATCCTGATAGGCGGCGTGGGAAGCATACAGGGTATCGTATTCGGTTCAGCATTCGTGGTGCTGATATTTAAGGTTTTGGAGCTGTCAGTACTTGGTGCAAGTGACATTCTTATGACGTCTTATCCGGAACTGGGGTGGATAACCACCAAGCTCATTTTTTTCAAGGAGTCCGCTTTCGGCCTCGCGATCATTTTCTTCCTCATATACGAACCCAACGGTCTGGCTTACAGATACTGGCAGTTGAAGAACTACTTTAACCTTTGGCCATTCTCTTACACGGGAAAATAGTTCGGCGTAAACACTTAAGAAAATATAACCGAAAGGAGGTGGTCGGTCGAACGGGAGCGCCGAAAACTTGCGAAGTTAGGCCCATTTCACACAAACGAGGGAGGTATAAGATGACGAAGAGGATCCTTTTGTTAGGATTGGCTTTCATTCTTTGCAGTTCAATGGCTTTCGGAGCCGAGGAAATCAAAGTCGGCTCTATCAACGATCTCACCGGCGCGACCTCCGACGTTGGCAAAGACGCCGCCCTTGGTATCAGAGAATGCGTCACGTACGTTAATGACAACGGCGGCGTTAACGGCAAACAGATCAAACTGCTGCTTTACGACTATGGATACAGGGTTCCCGAGGCTATCACCATTTACAAGAGATTCAGGGATACCGACAAAATCAAGCTGTTACTGCAATGGGGCACAGGCGACACGGAAGCCCTTTCTCCCACGGTCAACAAGGACAAGATGGTGACCATTTCGGACTCGTTTTCCGGACACCTCTGTGATCCCAAGAAAACCCCGTACAACTTCATTTACAGCACCGACTATTCCTCGAACGCCAGGGCCGCACTGACAGCGTGGTACGAAGAGGTCTGGAAGAAGAGCGACAAGTGGAAAAAGGCTCGTGAAGCCGGCCAGAAGCCCAAACTGGTTTGCTTCTATATGTTCGCTTCACCGTATGCCAGCGCTCCCATAAAGGCCATCAAGGATCAAGCTCAACTGCTGGGCATAGAGGTCACCAAAGACCAGGATGTGTCGCTCACGGCACTGGATGCCAAGAGCCAGGTGCTGGCGGCCAAAGGCGAGAACGCCACTATCTGCTGGCACGGCAACACGACCATGTCCGTCGCCACGACTATCAAAGACGGTTACCAGTTGAAGCTGGAAGCGGATCACATCGTAAATAACTGGGGCTTTGATCAGAACCTGGTGAGAATGACAGGCAAGGCGGGAGAAGGCGTCATCGGAGCAGCTGCTTGCGCGTTCCTCGGCATGCAGGTCCCTTTTATGGACAAGGTTTTGGAATACTGCAAGAAGGTCAACCCGAGCGTGCCTATTGAGAAACGAGACATCCGAACCGTGCAGGCTTGGGTGAAGGTGGGCATGGCTGTGGCCGGTCTGGGTGACGCGGACAAGAAAGGTAAGCTGGATGGGCCCACGATCAAGGCCTCGCTGGAGTCATTGAAGGACTGGTATCCCTTCAACACCAAGGACGCTTTGGGAGTCGGACCGTACACCATTACGGATAAAGATCACAGGCCGACAGCCGTGGCATCTCTTTACAGCATTAAGGACGGGAAGATCCAGTTGTTCAAGAAGATCGACCTGAAGAAGCAGTTCCCGGACAAGTGGGAAAGCTGGCTGGGTTGGTAAGTAACGGGAGGACGGTTCGCTCGCCCTCCGATACTTATTTCACCCCAATAGGAGCGGCATTTACCTGCAAAGGGAGAGGATTGTGGCCGAAAATAGCAAAATCTTGAAGATCAATAACATCGAGGTCAGGTACCACGAGGTCATCCTTGTCCTGAAGGGTGTCTCCATCGAAGTTCCCGAAGGCGGCATTGTGGCTCTCCTGGGTGCAAACGGAGCAGGGAAAAGTACCACCCTGAAGGCGATCTCCGGACTGCTCAATCACGAAGACGGAGAAGTAACTGACGGCAGTATTGAGTTCATGGGGGAGCGAATCCACAAATTGCCAGCGGAACAGATCTCCAAGAGGGGAATATTTCAGATCATTGAGGGCAGACGCGTCTTTGAGCATCTCACGGTTGAGGAAAACCTCACTGTAGGGGGCCATTTGAGGCCCTCCGGGCTGAAAGAACGGCTCGACATGGTCTATCACTATTTCCCGCGGTTGAGGGAACGACGAAACATAATGGCCGGCTTTGTCAGTGGCGGCGAGCAGCAGATGTGCGTCATAGGGCGTGCAATGATGGCTCAGCCGAAGTTGATGCTGCTGGACGAGCCTTCCATGGGACTAGCGCCATTGCTTATCAAGGAGATCTTCGAGATTATTCAACGCCTCAATCGAGAAGAGAAAATACCTATCCTTCTGGTAGAGCAGAACGTGAAACTCGCTCTTACAGTAGCTCCGCATGCGTACGTCATGGAAAACGGTCGCATCGTGATGGATGACACGTCCGAAAAGCTGAAGGAAAATCCGGACATCCGCGACTTCTATCTAGGGCTGACTGACGTAGGCGGCAGAAAGAGTTTCCGTGAGGTCAAGCACTACAAAAGACGTAAACGATGGCTAACATAGCGGAACCCCCGAAAGCGGGGGTTTTGGAGGGAACATGAATAAAGCAGGGATCATCTGTGTTGCTCTGTTGGCAGCCATTGGATTCACCGTTCTGCCGGCCTTGGCCGCGGATGTACCGGTCATCACCCTGGAAAGGGTTGAGGTGGCCAGCCTTCAACCATTCTACATGGCCCCGAAGATCGCGGTTCCGACCAAAGAGGACCCCAAAAAGACCGAAGATAAGGCCATGTCGGTCGGATACAGCTCGACCATAAGCTTGGGTTACGTCCTTAACATAAAGAATCCGGGCAAGGAGCCGGTGATGCTGGACGAACTCACGTTTACCACGACCTTTGAAGGCTTCGAGACTAATACGGTTACATCGTACGAGGATTCGTGGATCCCGGGTGGGAAGACGAATCAGCTGAGAGTGCTCGCCGTCTATGAGGCTCATCCTACGGTGCTCAGCCTGAGCGTTGGTTCCGAAAGCGCGCAGAAAATGCAAGAAATGAAAATCACCGCACCGGCGCTGGTGAAGAAATGGTGGGACCAGATCGACGACTTCGCTTTCCCCGTAGAGGTCGCCCATGGCACAGCGGTGTTCAAAGACGCGAAGGGCAAGGACATACGAGTGAGTTTCTCCGGCAAGTGGGGTGGTAAGGCGGAGAAAAAATAATCAGCCTATTGGAACGAACCTAACGAGCCTCGGCTTGGTTCAGGGCTCTGCTCCATTTTTTTTGCAATTCGGTTGGGTTTAGGCGGCCTTTAGAGGCCGCCTTTTGTTTTCTCTCCGCCTCAATACAAATCGGCGGCCAAGTAAGAAACCACGAGTGGCGGAAATGGGTGGACAGACCAAGGCTGAATACGATCCTAGGCTGGGGCTTCCTCCTCCGTGTACATGCCCTCAGGGCGCAACCCTGCCCCCGAAGGCAACCCCTTATCCAGGTGAGTACCTAACACCACGGCAAAGCCACAAACAGATGTTGTAGCGATTGTCCAAAATTATGTCCGTTTGGTCTCCGACGTCTCCCTGCAATGCTTGGCTTGCGCGGGCCCGTCGTTCCCGCGAAAGCGGGAACCCAGGAAAGATTACTGGATTCCTGCTTCCGCAGGAATGACGGAATCTCGTCACCTCGAATGAGACAAAACTTTTGGCAACTGCTATGGGTCTCAGGGCGTTTGTTCCGCGACCAATTCCCTCAACCCGGTGTCCAAAGAGACCTGGGGCGCCCAGCCTAATTCGAGGCGCGACTTGGATATGTCCGCGTAGAGTGACGGGATCGGGTCGGGTGGGGCCGGCACGACCTCGAAGCGGACTGTACGCCCGAAGATCTTGCTCAAAGAATCAATTACTTGTCGTACAGATCGCCCCTGTCCTGAACCAAGGTTGAAAACATCGCAGGTGACAGACCGGGTAGCCCCCGCAATTAGTGCGGCCACAACATCTCTCACGTGAACGAAATCCCTTATGGAATCCGGATGCCGAATCGAGGCCGGTATCCCTTTACGAGCACAATCTATAAGGTAGGGGATCAGGAAGTCTGAGGATTGTCCTGGCCCGTATACGTTGAAGGGCCTGAAAAATGTGCAACCCAGTCGTCCATTCCTCGCGTAGTCCCGGCATAACATTTCGCCGATCAGCTTACTCGTCGCGTAAGATCCTGTTGGCGCCAATTCATGGTCTTCGGCGACCGGTCGGGAGTCACAACAGGCGTACACCGAGCAACTCGAAGCGAATATCAGATGCGCGTTCCTTCCAGCGCACGCCTCTATACCTCTCAATACTCCGTTGATGTTCACGTCAAACGCTTCGGTGGGCGAACTCTCAAATTGGGAGGGAGATGCAGCGGCAAGGTGGTAGGCAATCTCAAATTCCGGTTGCCAGGCGCCGCGATCGCGGACATCCCCTTGACAAAGGAGGATCTTAGCGCCACGACGCGCGAGTTCCGCGATCAAGTGCCGACCGATGAAGCCCCGATGGCCGGTAATCAGGACTCTCTTGTCTCGGATGCCCATGTCTGTGGCAAACGTCACCCGCTGAGAATCGCGGTCAATCGCCATTGAGACTTCCCAGTGAGGCAAGTGGAGAGTCTGCCGCGGCGTAGACGGCAAGAAAACGCCGGTACCACTCGGCGGTGAGGGTCAATCCCTCCTCGAGGCTAACCCTGGGGCTCCAGCCCAACAGTTCCTGGGCTCGATCATTGGCCCCGGCCATTCGCCATATTTCAGTCGGCCTATATTTCAGCGCGCCAATTCGAAGTTCCGACTTGGAATCGGTGAGGCTCCAAATCCGTGAAATCAGGTCCCGAATCGACACCTCCCGATTGGATGCCAGGTTGATGATCTGACCCAATGCTTCGTCCCTCTGGGCAGCCAGAATGAAGCCATCTACGAGATTGCCGACAAAATTGAATTCTCGGGTTTGTTTTCCCTCGGTCGATTCAATAGGCGTTCCCCTGAGGCAATTGATAATCATTTCCGCGATGATGGCCCTGGGACTCTGATAGGGTCCGAAAGCGTTGAAGGGCCGGAGGACGACTATCCTCTTCTTCTCACTCAGCGTCTTCATCCGACAATAGAGTTCGCCCGCGTACTTTCCAATTGCATAGGGACTGATCGGATTCGGACACATGTCCTCACGAAAGGGGACCTCGGCCTGCAGGCCATAGACCTCTGACGTCGAAATGTATATCAGCCTGTCATAGTCGCTGTAACTTTCCAGCAGGTTGGCTGTTCCTTTGAGGTTACAGTCAAGCGCTTCTGAAACATGCGAAAAGCTATCTCCTACGTGGTTATATGCGGCAAAGTGAAAGATGACCTCGGGGCGAAATCTGGCGATCGCTTTCAGGGAATCCAGGTTGCGCAGGTCCGCCTCAATGGTCTCGATATCATTCCAAAGGTGGGCAATTCTTACATTATCTATGACACTGTTGTACTTTGTCACTATTCCAACACGTGCCCCCATCTTGTGCAAGCGGCTGGTCAAATGGGAGGCAATAAAGCCTGCGCCTCCGGTGACCAGGACCCGGCGCCCTTTCAAACCGTTCACAACTGCTCCTTAAAGGTAAAATAGCGGCCCAAAAAATCCTCGGCCGACTGATGTTCCGTTTCCGTATTGAAGGTAATCTTGGGGCCATGGTGCCGGAACGCTCTCAGAAGTCCCTTATTCGCGAGTTGGTTAAAGAGTTCGACAAGTCCGTCGCCGTCCGCCATAGCCAACAGTTCCTGAGAGATCAAGTCCAGCCCGGCAGTCTCGAATATAAAAGCCCCGATATAGTGATCGAACACCGGCTTTTCGACAAATTTGGTCACTCTGTCGTCGGCATCCGTCTCCACGATTCCAAAGGGGTTCCGTATGGGAGCGGTTACGATGGTAGCCACCGCTCCGGACGCTTCGTGCGCACGGCTGAACTGGTCGACGTCCAGGTCTATGAACGTGTCCCCGTACGTCACCAGGAAGCGATCGACGCCCAAATCTCGGATTGCCCACAAGCGTCTTAGCATGCTCGCCTCCGGACCTGCACAAGAGAAAACGTGTCTGCAGCCGGGAGGCGCGTCCCGGTAGTGCTCTTCAATCAGCTGCCCCATGTATCCTACGCAGAATACAAACTGACAGAAACCTTTCGTCCTGAAAAAATCCAGGATGTAGTCAAGCATGGGTCGCCCATTGACCGGGATCATCGCCTTAGGCAAGATGTCGGTCCTCGGCCGAAGCCGCGTTCCTCGTCCTCCGCACAGTATGGCTACCGGTAGACTTCGATCCGCCATAGGAAGGTCAGATGCCGAGGAGGCTTCACATGTCTTGCCTTTTTTCATAAACCTCTCCAGCCGGGCGGCCTGTTTTAGGAAACGAGTCCTCTGTGACCAGAAATTCAGGCCGTCGCTTGACCTCTTGGTAAACACGCGCCAAATACTCGCCCAGCACACCAATCCCAAGAAGCTGAATCCCGCCGAAGCAAAAAATGGCAGTCGCCAGGGTCGGCCACCCGGTAGGGAACTCGGACCCATGCACCAAGGCCATGAATACCAAATAAGCAAAATATGCGAGAGAGACCAGGGAGATAAGAACTCCCGCGATGCTGAAAAGCCTCAACGGCAGGACGGAAAATGCCAAAATTCCGTCCAACGCAAAAAGGGTGAGTTCGCCAAGCCTGAACCGCGATTTCCCCCTAAGCCTGGGCGCAACAACGTATTCCAGGGTAGCTTGCCTGAATCCGAGCCACTGGGTCAGACCTCGAAGGAAAGCCTTTCTTTCGGGCAGATTCAACAGCGTGGTCAACACCTTGCGGTCCACGAGCCGGAAGTCTGATTGGCTGCTCGACAAGTCCAGACCGGACAACTTGCTGATTAAGCGGTAGTACGAAGTGTCTATTACTCGCCGCACCGTTTTATGGCCGGTTCTGAAATTCTTGTTCATATTGACCACATCATAGCCCTGGCGCCACAATTTAAGCATCTCCGGGAGCATTTCAGGGGGATGCTGCAAATCCGCATCCATCATAATTACCACGTCTCCACCCGCGTAGTTGAGTCCGGCAGTCAGGCCACCTTGGTGCCCAAAGTTTCGTGTAAGGCTCACGAATTGAACCCGATGGTCCCGGTGGTTCAGACTGCGAAGGATGGGCAGGGAATCATCGGTCGACCCATTGTCAACAACTATTAATTCAAATTCCGGGGCAGTCTCGGCCAATGCTTCCTTGACTCGGTCGTACAGTTGGAGCAAATTAACGGCTTCATTGTACGCCGTGGTGACCACTGAGACCAGTCTGTGTTGCCGACATGGGTTAGCCCCTTCATGCTGAGGCACTGAGTCCTGGAAACGCTGGTTCATGCTGAGCTTCTATATATTCAGGTTTTTCCGGGTATGCGATCCGCGAGGCCAGCGCTAGAACGTTGGCGGGTATCTTGCTTGCCGCTGATCCGTCAGCCTTGTGTACCGCAAATCCCCGCATCCTGTCAACGCTTTTCGCCCGTGCGGAGGACATTGACCGTGTGGGGCAGTCATTCCGAAAACGTAACAGAGTTCCGAGCGAGTTCCGGTTCCAGCCACGAATTGAATTGCGGCGAAGCATATTAGATGGCCAAGAGGTTATCGTTTCTCGGATGCTTCGCCCCAGTTGCAGGGATGGCACCACTTGCTGTCCTCGTTGTGAAGATTTAATTATGGTAATGTGTTCACCGAATCGAATCGTGACATCGGTCGATCTACCGGAATGATGGTTCAGCTTTGTAATCCAGGACCTGGTTGAGCGTCCGCGGGGGCAATATATATGGTGTCACAAACCGAGGTACCATCCGAGGCTCTCCGGGAAGTCGAGAGCCTGCGGGAAGAGATCAGGCGCCATGACCAATTGTACTATGTTTTGGACAGCCCGGAGATCACGGACCGAGAATATGATCGCCTTTTCAGACGGTTAGAAGAACTGGAGGCCGAATATCCGGGGCTGATAGCACCGGATTCCCCAACGCAGCGCGTGGGCGGACAACCGCTGGAGAAGTTCGGGCAAGTGCAACATGCACTTCCCATGCTTTCACTTTCCAATGTTTTCGACGAAGGGGAACTTCTTGATTTTGACAGCCGAGTGAAGCGAATTCTCGGAGTTTCACGAGAGATTCCATACGTAGTTGAACCAAAGCTCGATGGAGTGGCCGTGGAGTTGGTGTATGAAAACGGGCTCCTGACGGCCGGCTCCACCCGCGGGGACGGTTACACGGGAGAGGATATTACTTCCAACGTTAGGACCATAAAGGCGATTCCGTTGAAGCTCGCGCAAAACGGGGTCTTTTCCCGGGCCGCTCTGATAGATGTCAGGGGCGAGATCTTTATGAATCGCTCGGACTTTGACAAACTCAACAGGGGCCGGGACGAGGCTGGTCTGCCCTCATTCGCGAACCCCCGGAACGCGGCCGCGGGTGCGGTGCGCCAATTGGACCCCAGGATTACGGCCCAGAGGCCGCTAAAGTTTACGGCGCACGGCGTTGGTCGCGTGGAAGGGTCATTCCCCGGGACACAAATGGACCTCCTGATCGGTCTCAAAGGCCTGGGATTGCCAGCTAACCTCGAAAGCACCCAATTGTGCAACAGCATTGAGGAAGCTGTCCGGCATTACCACGCGCTGCAAGAATTGCGAGAGACTCTCCCCTACGAGATCGACGGCGCGGTGGTAAAAGTTAACTCACTGTCAGACCAGGTAGCACTGGGATTGAGGACACGTTCTCCTCGTTGGGCCGTGGCATTCAAATTCGAACCTATTCAAGCGAGAACGAAGATTCTTAGAATCGAAGCAGGCGTCGGTCGCACAGGGGCGCTGACGCCAGTGGCCATCATGGAACCGGTCGGCGTTGGTGGAGTGACCGTGAGTAGGGCTACGCTCCACAACCAGGACGAGATTGATCGGAAGGATATCCGAGAAGGCGACACTGTGATAATCCAAAGGGCCGGCGACGTTATTCCCGAGGTCGTCTCGGTTGTCCAGGAACTGAGGCCGGCAGACAGCCGGCCATACAAGCTGCCTGACAAGTGTCCGGTCTGCGGTTCTCATGCCGTGCGCCTGGAGGGACAGGCCGCGAAGCGCTGCGTGAACGTCTCATGCCCTGCCCGGCTCAAAGAAACCATTCGGCATTTCGCGTCCCGCAACGCCATGGACATAGAAGGTCTCGGGACAAAACTGGTAGATCAATTGGTGGATCGAGAATTAGTTGCGAACCCGGCTGATGTGTACTCGCTCGACAAAGTCACTCTCGCGTCCCTGGAGAGAATGGCCGACAAATCGGCCTCCAATTTGCTGGATGCCATCGAACGGTCCAAGACCGTTCCAGCAGACCGGTTCCTTTTCAGTCTCGGGATTCCGCTCGTCGGGGAACATGTTGCTCGCGTGTTGCTCGAGGCCTTTGGAGATACAGAGACCCTCTCGCACCAGTCTGTGGAAGGCTTACAGAAGGTGCACGGTATTGGGCCCGAAGTGGCTCAGAGCGTCGCGGAGTTCTTCGCAGAGCCAAAGAATATGGAAATGATACAACGGATTCTCAGGGCGGGGGTCCAACCGATTCCTCTCCAGAGGCCGGACAGCGAAGTCGAGACACCCTTTACCGGAAAGACGGTTGTGTTCACCGGCACGATCTCCATGGCTCGATCCGATGCCAAAAAGGTGGTAGAAGACGCTGGGGGGCAGGTTTCAGGCTCGGTCAGCAAGAAGACCGATTTCGTGGTGGCAGGCACAGATCCGGGGTCCAAATTTGACAAGGCCAAGGAGTTGGGGGTCAAGATACTCGATGAGGGGGAATTCCGCGGACTCGCTGGGATTTAGGTTCGACCGTTCTGTGTGAAACATTATATTAAGTGCAGCCAGACTGGGGGTAATGGAAGATCGCCCGGCAATTGTGAGCCAGCGAATGAAGGGAAAGGGAGGCGCACATGGCTACCATACGGCGAAGAGTGGTGATCTCCGGGAGGGTTCAGGGTGTTAATTTCCGGTACTACACCAGATCTATGGCAAGGCAAGTGGGAGCCGGAGGTTGGGTACGAAACCTCTCGGACGGGTCTGTGGAGGCGGTGATAGAAGGCGGGCCGGATGTTGTGGAAGCGGTTATCTCGTGGTGTCGTACGGGACCTCCGGCCGGCAGGGTGGACGATCTAAAAGTTTATGAGGAGCCGCCCACAGGGGAATTCGCGGATTTCGACATCAAATACACCGGAGGCTATTACTGAAGTGGAGCCTGTGAGATCAACGCTTTCTAAATGTGCGAAATTGGTATGTATTATCGTGATGCCGATAATCCTGCAAGGCGGTAACGTCATGGCCTCATCTCAGCCTCTGCTCATAGACTTGCTGATGGGGGAGCCTGTGCCGTTCCAGATGTTTCTGGACGACATCTCCACAGCCAGAGTTGTTTATCTGGGAGAACTCCATACCATTGCGAGGCACCACCGACTCCAGACTCAGGTACTAGAGGCCCTGGCCGACCGGGGCATGCAAATCGCGCTCGGAATGGAGATGTTTTCGCGCGAACAGCAACCCGTATTGGATAAATGGCAGCAAGGAAGCCACAGCGTTGACAATTTGATAGAGGAGTTGGGGAAAGAACGCTGGACCAATTTGAAGGACTATGCCCAGGTGTTAACCTTGGCGCGCGAGCGCAAGATCCCTGTCATCGGTCTGAACGCCCGAGACAGTGTTGTTCGTAAGGTCGCTCGCGAGGGAATCGAAGGGCTGACCGAAAACGAACTGAAGGAACTTCCGCCCGATCTTTCGGAAATTAGCCCTCTGAACGACCGTCTGCTGCGTTTAAGACTGAGAGTACACAAGGCCTTCGAGGCAAAGAGCCTGGATCGAGTCGTTCTGGCTCAAGCGCTTCGGGACGCTACTATGGCAGGGGCCGTCGCGGCGTACCTTGGTAGTCCTGAGGGGAAGGATCGCTTGATGGTGGTGATCGCGGGCAGCGGCCACATCAACTACGGCTTCGGAATTCCGGAAAGGGTGCAAAAGCTCAACGGATTGCCTTACAGAATAATCCTCCCTACCGAAAGCGGCGAATTAGTCCTCTCAGAAGAAGAAAAACGCCAGGCGATGCCTGTTCACATCACGCACGAGGACCTGCGGTTCATTCGAGTACCCATCGCCGATTATCTTCACGTGATTCCATTGAAAGACGATTCCCCCGCATCAGAACCAGCGGAGCTTGCCTCCGCACCGGTTGATGCTCATTAGGGTCACTGCGATTGCCTCGATTTGGAGAGCGACTCAGGATCAGTCTGGGGGCCAGCGGAAGCCGAGTTGAGATATTCGGTCACTTTTCGCGCGACCAGGTCGGCTCCCTTTTCCGTGAAATGGCACAGATCGTAGAAATACTCTTCGGTGCGCGGTATTTGCGAAGCCAGATCGAAGCAGTCCAGGTTTTCTTCCCTACAGACTTTCAGCAACTCGTCGTTATAGATATCAAGTAAGACGCGTATGCTTGCCGCGGACAAAAGGTGTTTTGGCTTGCCGACCCAGTAATAGCCGGCCTCCATGCCTTTCCAGAATTCGGATTCCTCGTATAGGATCGGCTGCGTCAAGAAGATGGTTCGGACGTTCATTGCACGGCCCAGCCGCGCAAGCTCTTTGAGGTTTTGACGGTACTCATCCAATCCCACCAGAAGGGACTTCGGATCCGGAGGAAGCGTCATTGCAGGCGCGGCCAAGGGTTGGGGCTCACGAGTCTGATGGCCGGTGGATTCCACTACATAGGCTCGATCAATAAGCACTTTCTTCCAAGCGTGAATTACCTGCAGCAGGCGGCTTCGGTCGTACAGCCACCTTGTCCATGACACCCGATTGGTGTCCTGCGGATTGCCTTTCTCGAAGAAGCCTTCCTCGATTGAAAGCGCCAGGTCGTTGATTCCCGCAAGAAAGATCACCGCGTCGGGTCTTATTTTAGAAATGATGTCCTTCATAAAAATGATGTGGGCTCTGGTGGTCTGTCCGTCGGTCCCCCCATTTCCGATCCAGACGTTGGGGCACTTCCCCTTGAAGTCCGGGGGGCATTCTTTTCTGAGGTCTTCCTGCAGCAGATAGGGCCAGGTCTTGCGATCATCCAAATAGAAGCAATGCGTGGTGCTCCCGCCGATTGTGACGATCGTATAGTTTTTGTCCCATTCCTCGGGGGGCTCCGGACCTCTGAGCCCCCACGCGTTTGTCGTATGGACCCCGGCCGGAGCGACCCCTCTGATGTTGACTTTCAAGTCCAACCTTAGATTCGGCGTTAGCGGGATCCTGGTGGAAAACACGGTTGGCGGCGAGACTATCCGCAAAACTATCTCAAGCGTTGCCGCGGCAGCGATCACTGCAAATGCAGTGGAAACCAATGCCAAGGCAACATTAGCGAGAAACGCTTTTCGCGAAACAGAGGGCATGAGCAAGGGTCCAGTCACTGTAGACCTGTTCGGAGCGGGGGAGAACGTCGAGTCCGTGCGCAGCTTTAACCGCGGTCGCAGCTAACGGCCGCGGGTTTGACTCAGTTTCTTGGACTCTCGTAATCGTGATCTGTTCGGCCAAATTAACTCAACTGGCCGCCAGAACCGGAAGGAGCTATCCGTGGGCGCAGTTCAGCTACTTCGAGTCAACTCTGCAAGTAGCCTTCCTGGATGAGCAATTTACGGACTTTTGTGCCCATTCCCTTGGGCACTCTCAAGGGGAACCCGGACGGAGACCTCCTGTCCGGTTTGGGAAGAATACCGGTGGAAGGGTCTACGCCGGGGTTCAACTCCCAGATGCTCCGCGCATTTGTACCACACCACTTGGCAACCACATGCAGCGGCAGGTCCTTCAACAGTTTCAATCTGTCCAGATAGTCGAACTCCACAGGCGGCAACAAAGGAACATGGACCCCGTAGAATGCTCTGTGAGTATCGATCATCTTAAGCGCGGCGAGTCGCGGAATGACAACCTCGGAATAACTTGGAAGAGTCATGTCCCAATAGGAGAAGCCCGCAGCTTTGTCCGAAATGGCATCGATTTTGTCGGCTCCGTCGACAAAGGCGCAAATAGCCAGCAACCAGTTGGTTTTTCGGTCCTTGCGTAGTAGTCCCTGAAGGACCGTGGCAGCGATTCTTGTTGAGAGCACGGGATCTCGCCGATCGTCCCAGTCGTTTGTCACTATCCACGGTGCGGAAGATGAATTCTTCTTGTCTTTGAGAGACCCCAGGGCCCACCACCCTACCCCGCCGGTCTTGGTCTTGGCGTTGGGAAGCATGTCGCTGATCAGTGCTGCCAAATATACCAGGTCTGCGGGGGCCCCCTCGTCTTCCAGCACTTTCCGCATCATCGGTCCGTACATGCCCATCCTGTCGAACCACTGCATCATGCTCGCTCGCCTATCCATCAAGAGAAAGTTCACCTGCTCCGCAACGCGCGTTGATACGTCGTGCTTGTCCAAGGGAATTTCCACCCCGGCAAGAGAGAAACCATTCTTCAGGGTTTCAGGGGCAAGGACATAGGCGGCGCGGGTGTAGGCACCGGGCCCTCCGGGCTCGACCGCGGCCACGGGCGACGCGGAGAAAGGGATCGCGAAGCCCGCTGCCAGGATGAGGAAAGATACCATGTGATAAGAATAGAGCCGGACAGCCCTTTTGCACGGCTCATAAAGACAGATAATGGAGGAAACCGGGCGCGTCAATCTTGCTGGAAATTCAGAGAGCGAGGCCTTTTCCGGACCATACGTAGGTGCCATTATTCATAAATCTTGCGTGCAGGCTATAAGAGAAATTGAATAAGGTGCCGCAAAGGAACCGGAGGGTTCAGAGTTCCCCGTTGAGCTTCTCTTTAAGCTCCTTGCCTGTCTTAAAAAAAGGCAAGCGTTTGGTGTTCACTTCAATAAGTTCCCCCGTCTTGGGATTCCTTCCAGTGTAGCCTTCATACTCTTTCACGACGAAAGATCCGAATCCTCGGACCTCGATACGGTCTCCGGCCACCAGCGCGTCAGCCATGGTGTTGAACACCGTATCAACTATTTCTTCAGCCTTACGCATGGGCAGATTTGTTTCTTTGGCTAAAGACTTTACCAGGTCCGACTTGTTCATGGTATCTCCTGTCTGTGATGGGTCTTTTTCTTTCCTATAACACTGGGGCCGAAATGAACGCCGACTAATCGAATGGCAGGGCTCAGCTCGGTAGTTTTGAGGCCAGGGCACGGCCGACCGTCACCCGTGGCCCAAGGAACGATCTGCTGTAGGACGCAATCGCAGCGGTTGCAGACTCAACAACCTGAAAATGCAACGGTTCCAGGCCGCCCTCCAGAGGAATATCCGGCCGCCGACACGAGAATTTATACTCTTAAACGTTCAACCCGGTGATTGTCAAGACAAAATGGAATCCGCAGGTAACCATCCGGTCTTTGGGGGGAGACTGTTTTCTCCGGCAGGTTTTCCGGCCTGACATTATTGGCATTTCAGCACAGGCAACCTGGAAAGCCTTCCGTCTCAAATCTCTGACCGCTTCGGTCCCCCCATCATCTCGAATAATAGCCGTACGGGTTTTGCGCGTTCGGGTAGCCCCCGGACCATCGTCGATCCGTCCCCGAATTCGGTCCCCATTGCTGATACGTCATCCGCGGAGCCTGATCCTGTCCGTAGTCGGAATTGGCCCTAGCGGAATTCTCTCTTTCGCCTTTGTATTGGACGTAGGCCTCATCCAACAAGAGATCCTGCAGATGTTTCAGCAGTCTTTCGCGATCGCGGGAAATGGTGGCCAGAGTAGCCGCGAGACTACTGTTGCGTCTCTGCTGTGGTGTCGATACACACCGTCGAAGGGCCTCGAAAGCGTATTTTTCATCGTTCGCCAGTTTTAGACACTTTGCCTCGGCGGCAGCCAATATTTCACTACGTTGCTTCAGCGCGGATTGAACGATCCGGGCCATTGATCCCGTGTTCTGTCTCCCCAGGGACTCCGTAATCTCAGAAGCCATCGACTGTTCCTTGATTTGCCCATACTGCTCGAGGGCAGCTCGCAAATTAGCCGACGAAACGGACCATCTTTCATGCTCTGTTTCGCAAGGCTCTTCAAGGGCCTCGGCTTTTGGAGGTGCTATGCACCAGGCCATGCCTAAGGCAATTACCAGAAAAAGAATAAACCTGAACTTCATGAGGAATCCCTTTCCTCATCAATGGTGAAAAAAGCAAAAAAATCGCTCGTGTAACTTCTTTCAACGTATCGGTTAAGAGTATCGCTCCTCTGATCCGGTGAAAGCTTGACCTTCTTGGAAACGTCCCCGTTTCCTGAATTGAAATAAAGATTGGCAAGCACGTTGTGAGGATTGGCATCCCCGTGCATCGCTCGCTCGCATCCTGCCAGCACCAGAGCTTTGGCCAGGTCCTTAGTACTGATATGGTGCCCGATGGCAAAGACGAGATTTCCGTCCTTGCGGACCCCGAAAGCGCTTCGTGTGGCAATGAACCAATCCTCGCCCGAGGTGTGGGTGGGTGACCCTCCTCCTCCGCCGTAATAACCCCAATAATACGGATAATATGACGACGATGGTGATGACGCGGATTCGTCCTCGACAAGGAGGAAGCCCATGCCTATTTCCGAATCGGCTCGCTGACCGCCTTTTATGACGGATTCCACCACTTTTCCGTCCTTGACGATGAGGTGTTTGAGCTGTTTGGCGTCACTTATGAGCGAAACGGGGATGCCGTCGTTCCATTCCAGGATGTCCGCAGATCCGTCTTTGTAAACGGCCAGCGTGGCCATTCCCGGGAACAACTTCTTCACCACCGAACCGCGGAAAATCGTACCGGCCTCTCCGGAGTGGCGCTGCTTCCATAGGGCGTTGGTGATAGCCAAAAGGCCGGATTTCTTATCAGATTCGATCGCAGATGTTCCTTTGGATGCACCGGGCTCTGTGGAACCCAGATAGAGTTTCATAGACAGCCGCTTCATATCGAACAGGAGCATGTGCACTATCGCGTTGGCATACTTGGCACTCGGCCGATAACTGGTCTTGTACATCGCGGGAGATCCGTCAGGCAAGGCAGGGAGGCCTCGGCACTCCCAGACCCCTTCTCCAGGCAGATGTGGGGTGACATAAAGCCGAGGGATGTTCTTCAGCTCCAATGGCTCAAAAGATGCCCTGTCATCTTCCCGTGTTTGGTCAATAACCCGCTTCGGAGGAACTGTAGTGGAATGCAAGCCGGTTGCCGAGAAATCCGCAGGCGAACCAACATCGGAAGAGCCCGTACTCGTGTAAGACCGTTCTGAAAGGCTCGTCGCCGATGTATCGCCGCTCTGCGGCCCTCTATTCAGGTAGCCGCCGTATGGGTGGCTTGTTTGTCCTTCGTTATTCAATCGTGACTGATCCGACGAGGCCTGTTCCTTCGGCGGGGACTGCCCAACCTTGCCGCCCCAAAGCAAGGGCTCCCACAGTGGCGGATCGTCGTAGAAGCTGTCCGCCGACGCTATTGTTGAAGCGCCAAGAATGAAAAGGCATAGCAGAAATGATACGATGCGGCCTGTAAAATCGGCTGTTGAGGTCATTTGCCGATCGTGAGGAGTCCGGTCCCTTGAATTCCTCGGCACGGGTTCCACCGGCTTGATCGTCCTTGACCGATCGCGGCCGGAACCAGTACCCCGAGGACAGTCGTCCCTCTTCGTTCCCCAAGTATCCTTGATCGTTGACAATGCTTTACCCATCAGATATTCATACCCAAATTCAATTAAGACGGTCATGCCCCGAGGCATTCCGCAGCCATCATCGCTGCCCCCGTGTCCGGCCGCGTCCGGGGCAGCGCTGAGTCCCTGTGTTCCCGGAGCCAAAACCTGGCAAAGATCTTATCAGCTAGCCCCGTGGTCGTCAAGGCAGGGCCACCTGAGCGCAGAATCGAGTGATTTCGCAAACTAACGGAAAAGGGAATCAGAGACACTCTGGTAGAAAGCGGCTGATGACGGTTTCTCGACGAGAGCGCACTTGAATTATACCTTGCTATTCCGGTAACTCTGGTCTTGATCGTTTCTTACTCACCGGCCCTTGCCGCTACCGGAGCTTCCGGCAGACGCCTTGCAACGTGTAACACACTGAAAGAAACGAAGATATAAGCTAAATGCTCAACGAATCAAAAAGCCTGGGGTTGACCCCTTTTATAACTCGGAAAGACGCCTCGCGGCAGACAGAGGAGATGTCTCGGTGATCTATTTTGCCGATTTGCATATTCATTCTAAATACTCCAGGGCGACATCCCGGGACTGCAATCTGGTTGAGTTGGCCAGGTGGTCCGCTCTAAAGGGCATTCGGGTTTTGGCCACCGGAGACTTCACTCATCCCGAATGGAGACGAGACATCCATGAAATGCTCGAAGAGGCTGAGGACGGCCTGTTTCGCCTCAAGAAGGAGCATGCCCCAAAGGATTCCGCCCTTCCCGGCGGATTTAGTCCCCGTGATGTCAGTTTCATTCTCAATGTGGAAATAAGCTCCATCTACAAGAAGCAAGGAGCGACCAGAAAGGTCCACAATCTGGTGTTTATGCCGGACATGGACGCCATGGAACGTTTCAGCGCAAGGCTTGAACGGATCGGCAACATCAGGTCCGACGGACGGCCCATCTTGGGGCTTGATAGTAGAGATCTTCTCGAGATCGCTTTGGAGACAAGCGCTGATTCTTTTCTCATTCCCGCTCACGTGTGGACGCCGTGGTTCTCCATACTCGGCTCCAAGTCGGGTTTTGATTCGGTGGAGGAGTGCTTTGAAGACCTCGCGTCCCAGATCTTTGCGCTTGAAACAGGCCTGTCGTCAGATCCGGAGATGAACCATCGTGTGGGCCGCCTTGACCCTTACACGCTGGTTTCAAATTCGGACAGCCATTCGCCTTCCCGTTTGGGCCGAGAGGTCAACATAATCGCCGGAGATCCGGGCTATGCGGCCTTGCGCGAAGCCATCAAAGCAGGCGGAATTGGCCGCAAACTTGGAACAGCCCAAGGCGTTCCGGACCTTGCTGCTTACACTGGCCCCCCAGGCTTTATCGGCACGATTGAGTTCTTCCCCGAAGAGGGGAAATACCACCTGGACGGGCACCGGAAATGCTCCACGCGGCTGGACCCGGAAGAAACCGAGAAGATTTCGGGCAAATGCCCTGTTTGCGGCCATCCTGTGACCGTCGGCGTAATGAACCGAGTCAATGAACTCGCGGGTCGAGATCCGGGCACAAAGGCCGAGCGAGCCGCTCCCTTCTGGAAGATGCTGCCGCTTGAGGAAATCCTAGCTCAGGCCCTGGATGTTGGGCCGCAGTCGAAAAAAGTGAAGGCCCTGTACACTGACATCATTGGCCGTCTGGGTCCGGAGTTGCGGATTTTGTGGTCCCTGCCTGTGGAGGAAATATCTCCTCACGTGCCCGAGATAGTAGTAGAGGCCATCAAAAGAGTCAGAAAAGGAGGCGTTTCCATACAGGCAGGCTATGACGGCGAATACGGCACGGTGCAATTGTTCGGACCGGGTGAACGCGACCATTTTGCCGGCCAGAATACCTTTCTCTCCGTTGAGCAACCTAAAAGGAAAGCCGCGCCGAAAAAGCGCGGACCTGCCGGGCCCAAAGCCGGCAAGCTCAAGGGTCCCGACACCGTCGGTCAAAAAGAAAAGGATTTCGGGCTAAATGAGGAGCAGCAAGCCGCTGTGGATATTCTGGATCGGCCGGTGGTGGTTCAGGCCGGTCCAGGAACCGGAAAGACTCGGACTCTGTGCCACAGAATAGCCGGTTTGATACAAAGCGGCACTGCTCAACCCAGCGAAATCACCGCGGTGACCTTTACCCGCAAAGCCGCTCAGGAGGTTCGGGAACGACTCGCCGGGCTGCTATCGGAGGCGCAAGTTGACGATTGTTGGGTAGGCACCTTTCATCAGTTGGGGACGCGAATATTAAATTTGTGCGAAAATCTCGGAGAGTTGGGGCTCAGAGACACAATCCTCGACCGCGACGAGGCCCTGGCTCTATTCAGACATGCCGTGAAGGAGACCGATTCAAAATTGCCCACGGCAAGGATCGCGCGCCTTTTCGATGAAGTGAGCCTTCTAAAACAAAACCTGATGCTTCCTTCGGATTCCTCCGTCCCGCCGGAAACGCGTGCCCCCTACCTGGCCTACGAGAAGCTCTTGCATGAAAAGCGCGCATTCGACTTGGACGATCTGGTGGTGAAACCTGTAACCGCGCTGCGAGAAAATCCGGAGGAAGCCCGGAAGATAAGCGAAATTATAGGGCGGAACCTCTTGGTGGACGAGTTCCAGGACGTCAATAGGGCCCAGTACCACATGGTCACCTTATTGGCCCGCCCGGGTGGCCGCGGCCTTTTTGCAATCGGTGATCCGTGCCAGGCCATCTACGGTTTTCGGGGGTCGGACAGGAAGTTTTTCTTGAGCTTTATTGACGATTATCCTGAAGCGTGCCTTGTTCGGCTTGCCAAGAATTATCGCTCTCAGAAGACTGTTCTGAACGCCGCTCTGGATGTTCTCGATGACCACGCTGGAGAGCTGCCTCTGCTTGCGGAGCAGGAAGGCGAGACACCCGTAAAAATGGTCCGACTGCCGGAACCTTCCAGCGAGGGGGAGTTCATAGCCAGGACCATAGAGAGGCTAATAGGAGGTTCTTCCTTTTTTTCCCTTGATGCCGGCCGTGCAACAGGGCAGGCGCGGGAACTCGGCTTCCGGGATTTTGCAGTGCTCTTTCGTTTGAATGCGATCGGTGACGTGCTGGAAGAGGCTTTCTCGACTTCGGGCATTCCTTACCAGAGAGTCCGAACGGTTAATCCCGAGGAGGAAGCGGAAGCCATCGACCCGCGAGCGGAAGCGGTCACTCTTATGACGATCCACGCGTCTAAAGGTCTGGAGTTTCCTGTGGTGTTTATCGCCGGTTGCGAAGACGGGATAATTCCATGCACGGTCATGGCGGAATCCGAAGGCCACTATTTTGATATGGATGAAGAACGGAGGCTCCTTTATGTCGCCATGACAAGGGCTCGCAAAGAGCTTTTCCTGACACGCGCCTCGCGGAGAATTCTTTATGGCCGGCAGATGGAAAATCCTCTCTGCAGGTTTGTCGAGAATGCTGATCCATCCCTGTACGAATTCATGGAGCCTTTGAAAGGCAAAGGTCGTGGTCGCCGCGGACCCTCACAGTGTGAATTGTTCTAGCGTTTGTCTCAAGTTTTCTTTTCTTTCCGGCTCAAGCACCATATAGTGGTCTTCCGAGAGTCGACTACCTATCTCCTGCCACAAAATGGTCTTGACAGAAACGATATATTAGGATATTCACATATTAATTAATCGGTGGTCGCGGGAGTGTATCTTGTTGATTTGGCGATCGTATACTGGGTGGTTGTTACGAATGGCACTGATTTTCCTCGCCACGCTTGCGGCATGTCCGAACGACCTGGGACTGGCGGCGGAAATCCCAAACAGAAGTGACTTTCGGGTTTTCAAAACTCCCCCGGGAGCCAACGACTTTACCATGGTGACTCCCGACGGAAGCCCCATTAAGTTGTCGGATCTCAAGGGGAGCGTGGTCGTTCTCAATTTTTGGCGACGGGATTGCCATTACTGCGTTATGGAAAAGAAGCATTTGAAAGACATGGTCCAAAAATTGAACAGACCGGACGTGAAAGTTGTCTGTGTCAATTTCTGGGATAATCCTGATGAGGTTCGGAGCTACGGCCGGAAGAACGGTGGCGAACTCCTGGTTGCCGCTCGGTCAGACCGAAAACCCAGTGTGATGGAAAACATGATCCGAGGCCGGCTCATGGGGTATTACGTTCTCAATGAGGCCGGCGAAGCGATTTATGAGGTGAAAGGTTTTCCCTCAAGTTATGTGATAGACAAAGAAGGCCGCGTCGTAGCCACTCATGTGGGCATGGCCGAGTGGTCCGCTCCCACCGTGCGCAACTGGATCACCGGCCTTGTGGGGCAGATTGGGCCGTCGGATCACGCCGCACCGGACCAATACGAACTGCCGTCATGGATTGAAAGGCTTCTAAGCGGATTGCCAAATGGAATCCCGACGCTAGGCTCGAAAAGCGAGCGTCGGGCTCAAGCCGGCCCTGCAAACTGAGTGGGTACCGCCCCGCGGCTGATGCGGAATCGGCGGCCTGAGGAGGAGAATAACGCGATGGAAATATGGGTCATCATAGCGGTAGTGGTGGTTTGGGTGGTAATCAACAAATGGTTGCTGCCCCGTTACGGTGTGAGCACTTGAATGTCCCCGGCATGCTCTCCCCGGGAAGGGAGTAGCGCTGGCGAAAAGGATTCTTCAAAACAAGGGACTCCATGACAAACGAGGCCTCGTGAGGGTGAAGCAGATGAGATCGTCCTTGAACGCTAAGACTAAAGATGAGCAGGACCTTGATCAGATCTTTCAGGAGATCAAGAAAAAGGAGTTCTCCAGAGAGGCCGAGATCTTTAAGGCCCTCGGGCATCCAATCCGGCTGAAGATCGTGTATGGATTGATCAAGGTAGGCGGATGCAACGTGAAGAATATGCAAGAGTGCCTAGGACTCCATCAAGCCACAGTGTCCCAGCATCTGATTCACCTCAAGAGCCGCGGGATCATAAAATCCACCCGCCAGGGCTTGGAAATGGTCTACTCCGTCGCAGAGCCTTGGGCCAAATGTGTCATAGATAACATAGAAAAGAGGCAGGACGCTTCTGAAGACGATGATTAGGTAGAGCACCCGTCCCGCTTATTCTCAGCTTCCGGCTCTAAGATTCTGACAGCCAACCATCTGCAAGCTCTTTGTCGGTCATCAATTTCTTCCAGTAAGTCTTAAATGGAATTCCTGCGCGGTTTGTGTATACTCTCCACATTGGGGCAGCCCCAACGAACAAACAAAAAAGCTCTTGAGCCGCCGGAGGGAAGGGAACGATGGCCGACCTTGTTAGATTCGGGGTATCCATACCCGATGACCTGCTCGAGAAGTTTGATGTGCTGATTTCCCAGAGGGGTTACACCAATCGCTCCGAAGCCATAAGAGACCTCATTCGGGATCGACTCGTGGAGGATCAGTGGAGCGAGTCGGAACACGAGGTTGTCGGCACTGTAACCGTAGTGTACAACCACGAACAAAGCGACCTGGCACAAAAGCTCACGGAGATTCAGCACCGGAAACATGACCTGATAATCTCCGCGGTCCACGTTCACTTGGACCACCACAATTGCCTGGAAGTCCTAATTATGAGAGGCGCCTCGGACGAAGTGAAAAAAACCGGCCAGTTGCTGATTTCCACACGAGGGGTCAAACACGGCAAAATTACCATGACGACCACCGGCAGCGAACTCGACTAAATTGGAGGAGGCCACCCGGTGATTTCGCCGCGGCCGCGAGCATGAAATCAGAATTGCCTGGCACAGCCATTTCGGAAGTTGAGGTAACTAACATCTCCCGGCATGGTCTTTGGCTACTTGTCGGTGAGGAAGAACTGTTCCTCCCGCTTGAGGAGTTCCCTTGGTTCAAGGATGCCCCCCTACAAGCCATACTGACCGTGCAACGGCAGGGCCCTGAACATCTTCACTGGCCCGATCTCGATGTAGATCTGACGCTGGACTCGATCCGGCACCCGCAGAAATATCCGCTTATGTCCAAGGTCAACGTCAAATTCGCTGAAGCAGATTCGCCACAGAAAAGTAGCCTCTGAGAAGAAGCATCAGTGCTTGCCCAAGGGGCGACCCCAATCGTTGAAAAACCCTTATGTTGATCTGTCAGGAGAGATAGGAGAATTTCGGGGGCACCCCTACTCAAGCGTAAACTCGGGACAAATGGATGGGCTGGGCATCGCCGCTTGTCGGCGGTGGCACCAATAGCTGTAAATCCACATTGAGCCAATGATAGTCCGGGTTGAGGTCCCGCAACTTGCCGTCCTCCGGTGGCTCCGAATGCTCATTGTGTTTGTAGGTAACCAGGAAGATCCCCACTCCATAATCCGGAGTCTTGTCAATGAGATAGGTACCAACGAAATCGGTTTCTTTCATTTTGACTGTACGAGCGAGTTCCGAGATTTCGGCGTTACTGAGCTTTATGAGGGTGTATTTTGAAATACCCTGTTCGGAAAGCCTGATAAGAGTGCGCGCCTCGGAAGACGAAATGTACACGGTGGAAATGAAGTCGAACCGAGCCAGGTATCGGGCGGCCACCAGGGCCGCGGTCCTTCTCCCTCCAACGGTGTAATGAAATCCGTAATATTCATACAGCTTTTGCTGAAGGATTTCCCCGGTTTTCTCGCTTTTTTCGTACAAGTCCTTAGAGATGTACCTTAGATACCTGCCCAAATCCTCTGCAGCATTCGCGACCGGCCAGTCTATCCTCACATGAAAATGGGACACCCCGAATCTGTATCGCGTTTTTACGGTGGGATCTCTCTGGATCAGAACTGCGAAGTCCGATTTGAGAAGACTCTTGAGCAATATAGCGAACGCGGAGTCGTTAAAGTAACGCATCCGCTGATGAAATACCTCTTTGAGATCGAACATGGCCAGGTTGGCCAGATTCTCCTTTGTGACTTTATTGGAATCAAAGAATCTTATATGGTTCTTGGCTGCAGGCGGCAGAAAATCCTCATTAAATATGACGATGAAATGCTTTTGTTCGGCATACTCCGGGGCCACAATCCTGGCCCTCGGTTTGAGTTCACGCATCTCCACGAACGGATATTCCCGTTTCGCGGTCCTGAACGCTTTATAAGACCCTATGAGCGATTCCGCTATAATGATGCTGTCGAGTTCGTCTCTAAGGAAGAAGTAGAGACAACGACGGAATCTCGCGTTCCACCCAATTTCGTTCCGTCGCAGGAATGGCATGCGCCCGTATCCTTGTCATTTCCGGCTGGTTAGAGTTGGGATTTGTGTCGAAAGGCAATGCCCGCGCCTGAATTGCATGTCAGCACGGCCAAGGCAATCTAGAGCGATTCCTCGCAGTAGACGGAGAGAAAGAGGATCGCTAACCTCATGACACGAAGAGTCTTGGAGGTCTTACGGTGTCAAACCGCGACCCCCGTGGACGCCCAACTCGCTCGCGGATTTTTTTTTAGGATGAGTTCTCACTCATACTTACTAATACCAGAGAGGAGGTCCCCTTGCAACGCATGATGAAACAAGGTAACAAGAAGTCTGACTATAATGTAGAGAGGGACGGTCTATGGCAGAGGAACGAGAGGATACCTTACAAAAGGACGACGTGAGCGAGAATGACGAGGCACAGGAGGATTTCGCCGCTCTGTTTGAGGCGGAGACATCGCGCAAGGGGAGTCCTGTTCAAAGAGACAGCAAAATAGAAGGGACCGTAGTGTCCATCGGCGAGGAATGGATCTTTGTGGATATCGGTGGAAAAAGTGAAGGAAGCATCGCCAGAGATGAATTGCTGGACAAGAACGGCCAACTCACTGTGGGCGTCGGCGATCCGTTGACCGCCTACGTGGTCAGTACGAGGGAGGGTGAAATACTCCTGAGCGTCAAGATGACGGCTGTTGCCTCCGAAGAAGCCTTAAGAGACGCTTATCGCAGCGGGGTACCCGTTGAGGGACTTGTCGGCGGAGAGCGCAAAGGTGGCTACAGTGTGACCCTTTTCGGCAAGCAGGCGTTTTGCCCATATTCTCAAATTGATCTCCAATCAGGGGGCAAGGCCGAAGACTATGTGGGAAAACGGTTGACTTTCAGGATCACGGAATACTCGGAGCGAGGCCGAAACATTGTCCTGTCACGACGGGAAATCCTTGAAGAAGAGCGGCTCGCCCAGGTCGAGCAGTTGAAGGGGACCTTGCGCCCTGGGGATGTGATTACAGGGACGGTCCAGAACCTGACCCAGTTCGGTGCATTCGTGGACATTGGCGGAGTCGAAGGACTCATACCCATGTCCGAACTTGCCTGGTACCGGGTTGGTGAAGCTGCGGACGTGCTTACACGCGGAGAACAAATAAGTGTGCTCGTCACGGACGTGGACTGGGATAACAAGAGGATTTCTCTGAGCCTAAAGCAGACACTGGAAGATCCGTGGAACCTGGTGGATCAAAAATATTCCGGAGAAAGGATAGCCACGGGAAGAGTGAGCAAACTGATGAACTTCGGAGCCTTTGTGGAGCTGGAACCGGGCATTGAGGGGCTGATTCATATTTCCAACCTGGGAATGGGCCGCAGGATTAATCACCCGAAGGAAGTACTTTCAGAAGGAGATCAGGTAGATGTCCGCGTGCTGTCTGTGGACCGCTCTGCGCGCCGGATCGGCCTTGAATTGCTGCCTGATAGCTCCCAACCTGCCCCGCCGGAACTCAAGGAGGGGGACGTGGTTGCAGGCGTGGTCGATTCCGTTAAAGACTACGGTGTGTTTGTGAGCCTGCCCGGTAACAAGTCCGGCCTACTTCATGTTTCAGAGATCGGCGGCGGCAAAACCGGTGATCTGCGTGGCAGATTTTCCGTTGGGGCTGCCATTCAGGTTCAAATTCTGGCGATTGATCCGGCCACCAACAAAATCTCCCTGAGCACCAAGGCCATCGACATTACCAAAGAGCAGGCCGAGTTCAAGGACTTCGCTACGAAAGCGGGTCGTTCCTCTTTTGGCACCCTCGGGGACCTTCTGAAGGACAAGATGAAGAAGTGAAATGTCGCATGGCCTGGATCATGGCTTTGTGGGCTTGCTAAGACCTACTGGAGGTGGAGCCGCGACGGCAATAATCAAAATTACGGAATTAACCCGACGGTTTGGCGACTTGACGGCTCTCAACAATGTCAGCCTCGACATCGAGAGAGGTGAGCTTTTCGGATTGCTTGGCCCCAATGGAGCCGGAAAAACCACTTTGATCTCGATCCTCTCCACTCTGCTGTCGCCCACGTCCGGCGCCGCAGTTGTTTGCGGCCACGATGTTCGGAAGGATGAAGACGCTGTCAGGCGAAGCATCGGCGTTGTCTTTCAAGATCCAAGCCTCGACGACGAACTGACCGGCCAAGAAAACCTGGATTTTCATGGGCGATTGTACGGCCTGGACTCGGAAACTCGGTACTCCAGGGTTGATGAGGTTTTGCACCTCGTGGACCTGGAAGACAGGCGGCATGATCTGGTCAAGACCTATTCAGGCGGGATGCGGCGGCGTTTAGAGATTGCGAGAGGCCTGATGCACCGGCCTCAAGTTCTTTTTCTCGACGAACCGACTCTCGGCCTCGATCCACAAACCAGGAGAAAGATTTGGAATTACATCCGCGGCCTAAAAGAATCCTACGGCATGACCATCATCCTGACCACCCACTACATGGATGAGGCTGATCAACTCTGTTCGCGGGTGGCCATAATAGATCACGGCGTGATAGTAGCTTTGGATAGCCCGGTAAATCTCAAGGCCGGTTTGGGCGGCGATTTGCTGGAATTGGAGACCCCTGCTGTGCACCCTGATTTTGTGGAAAGGCTCAGGAATTCACAGGAAGTGGGACGAGTATCGGCGAAGGACGGGCGGGTGATTCTGACGGTTAACAAGGGGGAATCATTTATCCCTCGAGTCTTTGAAACAGCTCAAAGTCTTGGGATGGAGATCTCTTCCGTGTCCATGCGTAAACCGAACCTGGAAGACGTGTTCATAAAACTCACCGGCAGAGAAATCCGGGAAGAGACGATCAGCGAGCCCAAGGAACGGTTCCGCATATACATGTGGGGGCGCAGACGATGAGGCCTAGCCCCGCCATCTACACGCTCTGGCTGAGGGAGGTCAAGAGATTCGGTAGAAATAAGAGCAGACTGATCGGATCTATGGCGCTTCCAGTGTTGTTTTTAGTCGTGCTGGGTAGCGGCTTTGGAGGGTTTTTCCGCTATCGCGACGATGTGACTTACATCCAGTTCATAGGTCCGGGGATTATCGGCATGACGTTGCTGTTCTCCGCGATGTTCGGTGGCATGAACGTGCTCTGGGACAAGCAGTTCGGCTTCCTCAAGGAGATTCTGGTCGCGCCGGTCAGCAGGACGGCCATTATGACGGGAAAGACCATCGGAACGGTCACCACCTCAATGCTCCGTGCTCTGGTACTATTGGCTGCGTTGATAGCAGCGGGGCTGGTGAGGTTCGATGTCGGCGGATTCCTGATGGCTCTGGTTTTCATGTTTCTTGTTTCCGCGTCCTTTGTGAGCCTCGGAATAGCCCTGGCTTCGTGGATGACGGACCCACACGGGTTTCAGCTCATAATGAACTTCGTCATCATGCCTGTGTTTTTCCTTTCGGGCGCGCTTTTCCCTTTGGACGACCTGCCGCGCTGGCTGGCAATTCTGACCCGGCTCAACCCTCTTACTTACGGGGTGGACGGCATGCGTTTCGCCCTTGGCGGCCCCTATCGGTTTTCTCCGGTGTTGGACCTGGCTGTACTGGCCTGTTTCTGGCTGGCTATGACCTTGATCGGCGCGTTCATGTTCCGCAAAATGTCCGCGTAAGTACGGGACTCCTCAGGATGTCGTCATGTCCCCCGACAAAGCCCCTGAGCTGTTGGCAGAGGTTAAGCGATTGGTCGGGACCCTTTCGCGCGTGACCGATGTGCGGCAAAGGGCTTATGCACTCGCGTTCCGACTGAAGGGCGAGGACAGTTCGACTATTGTGGATATCCTACGGCTGATCCGTGAGAGGGCGCTGGTGGGTCACGAGGATTTCATGGGTCTGTACAACAGCCTCGTAGTGCCCGACGTGTTTGCGGAAGTCCTGGGCAAAGCCAAGGTCTCAGAACTTGTAGATGCCGCGCAAACCAAGGGCCTTTACGATCTGGTGGCCTTTTTTTTGGACATGCCGGACGAAAATCCCCACGTACGCCCTTTCCAACCTTTTCTCGACGGGACGTTGAAGGAAACTCCTCTTGGAATGCGCAAGGCCTTGGCTCGCAAGCTGGATTTCAAGCTCATAAGAAGGATCGCTCGGGACCAGGACCATCGAGTTATCAAAATCCTCCTTGACAATCCGAGGTTAACCGAACGAGACGTCGTGCAAATCGCAGCCACGAGGCCCACTTCTCCTCAGGTCCTTGAGGAAATATCCAAGCATCCGCGTTGGCGCACGCGATACGCGGTCAAGAAAGTGGTTGTTTTCAATCCGCATTCGCCTCTCTCTCTATCCCTGAGGCTACTTGCCTTTATGACGTTGCAGGATCTGGAAGAAATCGTAAACAGCCCTCATCTGAATCCGGTAATGCAAGGGCAGGCCGAGCTAATTATTGAAAAAAAGGCTGGTCATGGGAAGTCATGATGCTGCGATGGGAAAGAATTTAGGGGTGTTTCCTTTGGACCGTGGCGACGGGCCTGGCAAGAGCTGCCACAAAAGCTCCCGGTTTCGCCGACCTTTGATCGCGATTTCGGTCGTGATATCCAAGTGCTTCGGGCAATTCACCCGCGAGTTTGCGCCAGATCTTGGCTGGAGTCCAATATGGTCCGGGACATAGTCGGCGTAGCCATCATAGTCCTGGTTTACGCCTGTTTCGTCATTATTGTCTTTTCCCCGACGATTTATGCCGCGTGGTTCTATGTGGTCGGCCGCAAAATGAAGCTCAAAAGCAAGGGACTCTTGAGAACCGCGCTTATGACTTTCTGTGTCAATCTCCTCCTTGCGTACCTGCTGGTACATGTGGGTTTTGACTATTTCCTCCCTTCACGAATCAGCGAAAAGGACGCGATCGCTGGCGAGGCGGTGAAAAACGCCGTTGTTTCACAAGGAAGGTTTCATGAGAGCCACGGCCGATATTATCCGGTGGGACCAATTCGAGGTCCTTACCGGGACGATCACGGTCTCGTGGTGGAAAAGGACGTGATTCTGGAGGTGGTGCCGGTGTGGGACAAAGAACGAGGCGTTGAAACCTTTCAAGTTTATGCGATTCACGTTTGGGGTCAGAGTCTGATGACCGGTTCCAAGGATGGCAAGGTGGAAAAAGCGCCGCTGGATTCCGAGCAGGCCCTGCAACGCAAGGCCAAACTGCTCAACAGCGTTCGATAGCTTGTTCTCGGTTGGTCAAGACACCTCGGCTCACCGTTTCATATATGCGGTGGGACAAGAGGTTTCGTCGCAATCCAACAAGTTTCGGTGAGTATCGACACGCGCTTACAGGATCACAATCCTTTTGATGGCACTCACCGCGGCGGCAGGATCATCGAGGACTTGAAACAGGTCCAGATCGTCTGGAGATATCATGTGGTTAACAACCATGGTCTTCTTAATCCAGGAAATCAGGTCCTTCCAATAGTCCTTCCCGAGCAGAATCACGGGAAACTGTTTGATGCGGTGGGTTTGAATCAAGGTCAACGCCTCGAAAAGCTCGTCCATGGTTCCAAAGCCACCGGGGAGGATGATGTAGGCAACAGCATATTTGACGAACATCACCTTCCGAATAAAAAAGTAACGGAAATCAAGCTTTACGTTCGTGTACGGATTCGCTGCCTGTTCCTTGGGCAGTTGTATGCACAGCCCCACCGATTTGCCCTTCGCTTCGATTGCTCCACGATTGGCCGCTTCCATTGCTCCGGGCCCGCCACCGGTTACGACCGAAAACCCCGACTGAGCCAGCAACCGTCCCACTTCACGCCCCAATTGGTAGATCGGATCCTCTGACGAAACAGAGGAAGACCCGAACACGGACACCGCCGGATAGATCTCGGACAAGGTCTCGAATCCATCCACAAATTCCGAGATGATTCGGAATATTCTCCAGCTCTCTTTCACATTGAAGTCGTCGATTACGTACTGCCTATCGTTCATGTATATTGCCTCATCTTTTATAACCGCTTATCATAATTTACTAGACTCAACTTGACCTTACTGACTGCGCAGATCTTAGGTCCCGGCCCTCGACTTGTCAACAAAAAGGTCGCCGGGAACAGCCCTGTTTCCGGCACGTGCGGAGGCAATCTGTGATACCGATGCGCGATCAAACAGGTAATAATAACGTGGGCCGGCAGGGAGACACTGTTTTAAAGTGAAACTACGACGCGCAATCGTGTTACGTACCGGGTAGCCCGGACGTTACTACGTCCGGGTCGCACAGCGACAGGAGGTCTGGTGGCCGATATGTCGGCTTATAAGTCACAGGTCCAGACTTCTCATGCCTGCGGCACCCGGAGGCAGTAGCCACCGGGCTACCCAGCTTCTGCGGCTGCCGTCCAATTCATCACACGTTGCTTGTTTGAATTCGGTTTTGAGACAGTCTCGGGACGCTGACCCCTTCCGCAATGTGGTAGTGTCGGCCTGCCAAATGCCGTGCCCCCACTCAGCCTTGTCCTCGGTCTCGACGTGAGAGATCTCTCGTCGTTGAAGTCGAAGCCTCGGCATGACTCAATGCTCACAAGCAGATCAAATTCAGGATTGATTATTGGTGCGGTTCGGTCTATAGTGGTGCGGAAATGAGTCGGCCCGCTCGCGGCCGACACATTGGATCTTCCAACACCGACACGCGCTCGGATGGCGGAATAGGCAGACGCAGCGGACTCAAAATCCGCCGCCCGCAAGGGCATGCGAGTTCGACTCTCGCTCCGAGCACCAAATGATTCAAGGCAGTTAGCTCGCCAATACAAGGTGAGCTTTTTTCTTCAGAACCACGAGTGCGGGACTTGTCGTCTCAAAACCGTTAGTGGGGGCAACTGACTTGGCTGCCTTCGAGATGTGAACCACACGCCTAGAGATCGTCGCTACACAGAACCTGTTTTTTAACTCCCTTTTCGTTGCACCTTCCTTCCATAGCATGAAATGCAAACTCAGCTTTCTGCCATGCCAGGTCTTCAGTTCGCTCTCCATATGTGTAGGCGAATCTAACTTTTGGTAGTTTTTCTGAATTCACACACCAAAAGAACGCTCCCCACGTGACATGCTTTTCCCTCTCGGTCCGCGATTCACCAACTTCTGCGCTACTACCTTTTACTTTCAAGGTTCCTTCACTACGGTCAAGTTTCGATGTTTTCTCATGAGATCTAACTCTCTTGCTCTTTCTGTACTCCTTGTCAAACTTCTCGCTGGTATCTGCCAAGCGAAATTTCCACTTGCTTTGAACTTTTCCGAAGTCTTTCACATCTATAATACCCGTTACGGTTTCAGCCCACACCGGCGCCACCATTATTCCCGCCACGATAATACCCAGGACAAGACTCTTCATGGCCACCTCCGAAAAAATGAAACACTGCTTCGAACTGAGGGGGTACTTTCCTTGAACGGTATCACAATGGAGTTGTCGGCGGCAATCGGAAAATCGTGATTCTGAGCCAGCTGTAAGGAGATTTATTATTCGGCCACTATGTGAAGTATTCCTCACATGGCCGAATATTTTTGGGCTATAGGTTTCAATGTTTCAGCGGGAAGTAAGAAAGGCGTAGGGTTATGGAAGACTTCTCAACGCCTTGTGTCGGCGTGACGCCGAATTCATGAAAACCAAAGTCCGTCACACCGACCACCCCATAATGGGGTTAACCTTTCTCCCGGTCCTACGCCTTCAGTGAATAAGACACTTGAGCATGACAATGGTTGCGCGAATCGAGCCAATTTTTTATCCGGTCTGGCCTGTTTTTGAACACGGAGCGGTTTGGTTTCTCTCACGACGAACCTAGCTGCGCCGCGGCGTCCGGTACCTGATCGGCAGGCTCAGGAGCAGGCCAGCCAGGGGCAAGAGCCAAATTGACTTCAACGCCACTGGCACACCGTAATGGTCCGCAATTACACCGAGAATGGTTACACCAATCCCGCCGGTGCCAATGGCAAAGCCGACCATGAGCCCTGAAGCAATGCCGAGGTTCCTCGGAAGCAGTTCTTGCGCCATAACGATGGTAACGGTGAAGCTGGAAATCAGCACCATGCCCACTACGCCGAGGGCTACAAACAACATCAATCCTTCCGTGATGAAGATCAGAGGAAACAGCACCGTGGCCAAGAGCAGAGACGCGATCAGGTAACGTTTGTGGCCTACTCTGTCGGCTATGATGGAGCCTCCGATGGTTCCTACCACGCCTCCGATGAGAAACACTGAAACGAGTTGAGCGGCGTACAGCGGGTCCCCTTTCAGTACGTCGATATAATAGAAAGGAATATAGGTCATCAACCCAATTTGGGTCCAGGATCTCATGATCACGGTGGCGATAATCAGGAACAACGACAGGTACACTCCTCTTGTGGCCCCCTCGCTGCTCATTGCTTTTTCCAGGGTGCCTTGCTTCGGCGACGCCACGGAACCCCATGCGTAGGACACGAGAGCCACAAATACCAGCGAGAGGACAATCATCGCGGGTAAGTAATCGAACCCCAGACGCGTGACAATGGCCAGTGAGATTATCGGTCC
Source organism: Desulfomonile tiedjei (assembly GCA_016212925.1). Taxonomy (NCBI): domain Bacteria; kingdom Pseudomonadati; phylum Thermodesulfobacteriota; class Desulfomonilia; order Desulfomonilales; family Desulfomonilaceae; genus Desulfomonile; species Desulfomonile tiedjei. The sequence continues at coordinate 184,907 of JACRDF010000006.1, read as the reverse complement.
CACCGCGAAGCCCAAATTGCCTCCCACCGAGAACACCGACATCCCGGTTGCCATCTTGTCGCCGGTGAAGAAACGCGCGGTTTTGTACCCTTCCGGATGGAACGCAGCCACGCCCAGCCCGCTCACCATTACCAAAGCCAGGACAATGGCGTACTCGTCAGGAAGGCCAACCAAAGAAAAACCTATGCCTGCACACAGACATCCCAGAGGCAGCAGGAAGATCTTCTCTTTCTTGTCAGACAGGTAGCCGAACACCGGCTGCACTACCGAAGAGGTGAGGTTCGCTGCCATCATTATGACGCCGGTCATCGTGTAAGACAGCAACAGTTTTTCTTTCAGGAGCGGAAGCAGGGCGGGCAGCGAGCCTTGATAGATGTCAGTTACCAGATGACCCAAAGATAGGATCAGTAGGATTTTGAGATTGAATTTATTTTCTTGCAACGAAGTCATTGACAAAAATCCACGCGCTTCCGATGATCTCCAGCTCTGAAACTCACCGTGCCGCCAAAAAGGGCACACGCGAGATCGTGGAACCATCTTTGGTCTTGCTACTTCTGTCCTTCTTGTCTCAAGATTTCCTGTATCTGGGTTTCAAGAACCGGCAGCTTGTTTTGGATCGCGTCCCAAATGATCTCTATCTTGACGCCGAAATATTCGTGAATAAGCATGTTACGCATGGCAGTAATTTTTCTCCACTCCACCCCCGCGCAACGGGCACGCAGCTCTTCGGGTACATGCCTTGAAGCCTCGCCGATGATCTCGAGATTGCGGATTACTGCGTCCAAGGTCTTTGTGTCAGCGCTAAACTGATCAAGTGACAATCCTGAGGTATAGGTTTTGATTTTTTCGCACGATTCCAGAATATCCGCGAGATACAACTTAGAATCCCGTGACATATACGGCCTCCTGCAGAATGTACGGACGTATCCTGGGCTTGATCACATCCGCTATAACCAGATCCGCCGGGCAACCGAATAGGTCTTCCAGGAAGAATTTCAAATCAAAGTAATTGTCGAAGGTCGCTTCACTGAATTCCACGAGGAAGTCAATGTCGCTGCTCGGCTTTTGGTCGCCTCGCGCATGAGACCCAAAGATCCCCAAACGGCGGACTCCGAAACCACGTATGGTCTCCGCATTTTCCTCAAGCTTTTTAAGAATTTCTTCGCGATTTCCCGGCATGAGCTTTTCCTGTCTCTATTGCGCGCGCCACACGGTGGCCATTTCAGTCCGCTTTGCAGACTACGGTAAGGTTCTCTCCCGACTGCGCGGAATAAGGCCCCTCCAGATGGACCCCGTGCCGGCTCAACAGCCAGAGTTCAGGGATGATCTCTGAAACGATCTCGCCGTCATCAAAGATTCTCACCACAGAACTCTCCGAGACAACCACCGCCACCGCCTTAGTAGCCCTGGTAATCGAGGCCGCAGCCAAGTGGCGACTGCCCAGCCCCAGGGGCAGATCAACCCCTTGAGAAGAAGCGTCCAAATGACGGCAAGCCGAAACTACTATCCCATTGTCGGAAACCACGAACGCTCCGTCCAGTTGGGCCAGCTCCTTTAAGGTCTCGCGCATGTTGTGGTTGTCCAGCTTTTTGAGTTCGTCCGGATGGCCTAAAACAGGGTCCAAAATCAAATTCTTGGAACGCTTCAATACTTGGGCCGAGTCCGACACCACAAACATGGTGCCGATTCGTCTGCCCTCCCTACCCTCTCTGGCGATCTCAACCGCCAGAACTATTACTTCTTCCAGGGTCTTGAGGTTGACCCCGCGCTTTTGTGAGCATACGTTGCTCAGGAGCGCTCTGGTATCTGCGGTGTGGGGCATCGGTGTTATCTACCTCTGAATGAGATCTAATCGGCAACCACTTCTAAAGAAGATTCGTGTAACCTTTTTCCTTCAGCAACTCCTGGAGCTTCCTCACGTCTTGGGCCTTGTCCTTTCGACAAACCAGCAACGCGTCGGGCGTATCCACTACCACCAGGTCCTCGACACCGATCAGCGCCGTGAGCTTATGCGGGGATGAAACCACGCAGCCGGAGGCCGCAAGCGCTATCAGTTCGCCGAAAATGATGTTCCCGTCGTGGTCGTTCGCCCAAACCTCGTGCAACGACGCCCAACTCCCCACATCGTTCCATCCCACGTCAATAGGAATGACCAAAACATTGGCCGCCTTCTCCATTATTCCGTAGTCAATGGAGACCCCTTCGATAGAGTTGTAGACTTCGGCAATGGCTTTGCCTTCCTCTTCTGTGCCAAAAGCGGATGAAATACGGGCGATGGCCTCGCTCACACCAGGAAGATGTTTCTCGAAATTCTCAATTATTACTGATGCCTTCCAGACAAACATGCCACTGTTCCACAGGAAGGTGCCGGCCTTGATATACTCTTCGGCGCGCTGTTGGTCGGGCTTTTCCACGAATCGTTTGACTTTGAACGCGGGAGCTTGAGCCTGCTCCGTGGCTCTTTCACCAAGCTCTATGTATCCGTAGCCTGTCTCCGGCTTATTGGGAACGATACCGAAAGTTATGAGATAATCCCCAGAGCTTGCCACTTCAGCGGCGGCTTTGAGCGCTTTCCGGAACGCTTGCTCGTCCGCGATCACGTGGTCGGCAGGCAAGACGGCCATTACAGCCTCCGGATCTTTCTTCAAGAGCTTGTATGCGGCCAGAGCAATGCACGGCGCGGTATTCCTCCCCTGAGGTTCACATACCAGCATGTCGCTGCTCAGTTCCGGAAGTTCACCACTGATCTCCTGAGCATAAGATTCGGATGTGACCACCATGATCCTTTCAAACGAAATTTCATCCAACACTCTTTCTACGGTTGCTCTGATCATGGTTTTGTCGCCGGCAATCTTGAGAAGTTGCTTGGGCCTGCTTTGCCGACTTTGTGGCCAGAAGCGGGTACCGCTCCCCCCAGCCATGATTACCGCGTAAAGCATAGAATCATCCTCTCCAACAAGTGTTGTGGGCCTGCGTCAGGCATCACTTGCCCGGTTCCGGTACCGCTGATTCCCCGGAGCGAGAGCCCTCTTGCCAAACAAGCCGTCAAGTGGGCCTTTGTCGCATACTCGTCCTCTTTAGCGCCGGATTACAGCTTTCAGGACATCTTGCCCCAAGTTGCCGCCTAATTCCAGTGCCCCGTTCGTTCGCCCAGCATTGTACCACATTTCTTTCCTTAACTCTCGGAGTCAGCCGTCGTTTAGCCGAGTTCCAACGATGGATTGTGCAACGAGGCCGAGTTCGTCTATACTACGGGGAGTGATCGTTTGTATGGGCCAAGCGCCTTCGAAGCCGGCGCGTTGGTCGAGGTTGTGAAGCCGGCCGAGACCCTGGAAGGCGTGTCCTGGTGAGGGGGCGGCGAGCCGATACGCAGGACATTGTGGTCCCGGTGAAGAGCGTTTTTCTCAGCAACACATGGTGGACGATTACATGAAGACTGGCGATCAGGTGTTACAGGAGACAGAGAGAGAGGATCATCGCCCGTGGGGCTACTATGAAGTGCTGTCGGAGCTTCCGGACCACAAGGTTAAGCGCATCGTGGTGTATCCGGGGAAAAGGCTCAGCCTTCAGCGTCATCAGCGGCGATGGGAGCATTGGACGGTCATAAGCGGGTCGGCGCTCGTCACCCGCGACTCGGAAGAAATCGCCATGAGTCCGGGCGAGTCAATTGACATCCCGCTTGGCGCGGTCCATCGCGTGTTCAATCCTGGCGACGAATTGCTGGTATTTATTGAAGTTCAAATGGGAGAATACTTCGGCGAGAATGACATAGTCCGCATCGAGGACGACTTCGGAAGAATTTGAACCACTCCTTCAAGGCCCATCAAGAAGCACGAGAGACTCCGGCATAGCAGGCCGATTGCTCGAAGAGCCGGACTCCATGAATCCGTTTCAAAACTCCATCTAGAGGTCAAATCGTGTTACCGGGATGGCGATCATCGCTCTCCGGGTGGCCTGGAGGTGTGGTGGGACAGCCTTCCAGTCTGTCTATTGGGATGACCGGCAATCCCGCGTTCTGCGCGGGACGGTCCCACCAGCGGGTCGCGAAGTGACAAGAGGTGTGTTGTCTGTGACACGCTTCAGCAACGGCGTTGAATAAAATCCCCGATCCATAGGCTATCACCTTCTGTATCTCCGGAACTGGGAGGCGGTGGCTTCCGGACCACCCAGCGCAGAACCATGTCCTCGCCTTAGGAAATGAGTTGTAATTAATTCTTATTTATAGTAGTATACCCCCAAGTATTAAAGTATAACTACAGCAATTAAGACCGCTCCCCTATGCTACCACCGAAAAACAAACACAAGATATGGATGCCGGCCCTGCTTGCCGCCACGCTCCTGGCATGTTTCAACACCCCTGTCCACGCTCAAGGCTGTGGCCTGCTCCCAGACCCAATAGCCAACCTCTTCGCCCGCAGTCCTTTCCTGAGCAAGCCCGTCGATCAGGATCAGCCGGGCATAGCCAATCCGGCCGCGCCGATGGTAAGTCCTTTCTGTTTCAGCGGAGAGGCCAGGATTCGTCCGATTTGGCAGACTTTGACCAGCGCGGAGTACAAAGACCCTGTCCAGGGAATTTCCTTAGACCTGAAACGGGACCTGAATTTCAACGAGCGCGGTCTAATTCTTGAGAGTATGGCGCGCTTCCAGTTCAGCCGTTTTTCAGGCAGGATCCACTATGAAGCCAACATCAGCGCGGTGAGGGGGACCTACGGGTTCTTCAATTGGCCGGACGTTAGATACGGTGCGGATGTGGACGTCCTGTGCAACAAAGGATTCCGGCTGGGGCTTAATTTCGACTTGAACAGACCCGATCCCAATTTCAGCTTTGCGCTCCCCAACGGGACAAGCGGCTTTCTCAAGTCTACTCTCCCCGTCACCATGGGAGTTCACGCGGCGTACAATCCCACCGGCTATTGCGGTTTATCCACCAGCTTTGAAGTGAGAGCCCGCTGGCCCATAGGCAATGGAGCCAGAGTCACCGAAGTGGAGATCACCGGGGGAGTTAAAGCACCCACAACGATAATCGGCACGTCGGCTGTGAGGGGTGGATGGCGGTACACGGAGATCAGTTTCGGGGACAATCTCGGCCGTGAAATTGATCTGAAAGCTTCGGGTCTCTATATAGACTACACGTTCTTCTTCTAAGGAAACGGAAATCTGGCGCTGCTTGCAGACTTTGCTGCTGCGCAAAGCAATATCATTCCTCAGCGATTTCTCAACCAATTTACAATGTCGTCGGTACCTGAGAGGTCGGGCAGGACCAGTTCCGCCCCAGTTTGCCTGAGGTCCTCAACAGCGAAGGGGCCGGTGGCAACGGCGATGGAGTGCGCTCCGTTGGCTTTGGCGCATTCCACGTCTCGCGGTGTGTCGCCGATGACGACGCAGTTAGAATGGTCCACAATGACGCCTTGCTCTAGGGACAGCCTCTGAACCGCAACAGGGAGGAGGCCGTTCCGGTCTTCGCCATCGTCGCCGAATGCCCCTACCGGAAAGAACCGGTTAAGTGAATGGGGTTCCAATTTGATCCTTGCACCTTGCTCGATGTTCCCGGTGAGAAGCCCCAGAAAGAAGTCATCATCCTCTTCGAGGCGTTGAAGCAGACCGCAAACCCCAGGCTTCACATGGCCGTTCCTGGTGGTCATGGCAGCGCGGAGCTGCGTAAGATACCGGCCGAGAAATCTCGCGGGCAGACCGTCGGCGCACGGTAGTTGGAGCCTCTCCATTGCTTCTCGCAGTATCTGCAAGTCGGTTTTTCCGGCGAAGCTTATTCCCTTGAATCCCTCGCTGATGCCGGTAACGTCTTCGAGGGCCTTGTTGAGGGCTATGACGCCCACGCCTCCGGAGTCGATGAGGGTGTGGTCAATGTCGAATAGTATGAACTTCGCCGTGTCTCGCGTGCTCAATCTTCGCCCCATGCCTTGCGGCTCTTAAGGACCTTGTTCTTGATACGGTCCCACGTCTTGGTCGTGAGAAAAGACTCGGGCCATCGAGTAACCATGCGCCTGAACATCTCGAACGGAACTGTGAAAGTGATCTCGTCGGTTTTGAGGAATTTTCGGTCAGACGGGTCCCATCCACCAAGGACCGCTTTGAGTTTGCCTTGAGCGAGATATTTAAGCGGCCAGGTCACGATGTTGGAGCAACCCGCGCCAAACGGGGAGTACACGGCCTCGAAATCGTTTGTTACAAAGGTGGCCAGTTGATTGAGACCCGCGATGCTTTCAGGTCGGGCAAAGAATACCACGAGTTCGGGATTTTGGCTCGCCGCAAATTGGGTCACCGGCTCGAAGACGCAGAACCTGGCAGGCGCAGGCCTGGGATCTATGGTGTTGAGGAAACTCCGCATCACTTCGGGCGACTCCAGATAGCGCTCTCCCTCCATTTGATCGGGTATTCCGGTGGACACATAGTGGACAATGGCCTCCAACTGCGGCTTCAAGAAGCCAAGATAAAACGCTCCTCCCAAACAGCCGAAATGCTCTTTGTCGAAGTAGGCGGCTCCACTCTTCTTTCGAGCGCGCCAGAGATTGCCGATTACGCAAGACCAACCGGAATTGAGAGCGTCCCAGTCCACCTGTCCGGCAGCCTCCGTTTCGACGCTGGGAAGGGTCCCGCTCTTCGGTGAGATAGCGTCGTCAGGTCGGTCATCGGTGTAATACATACCCATCGGTTCCTCGGCCAGACCCAAGATATCGAGGAACGCCCGTACCTGATCTTTGCTGATCTCACGCATATTCAACCTCCGGCAGCACACACGGTGACTCTTGTGGTTTTTGTAACGATTTCTGCGAAAGAAAGCAATGTTGGGCTTCATGCACGTAAGCGATTACCGCCCTATACGCGTTGCCAATAGTACTGTCCGATTCGAGAGGAGGGCGTTCCGTCATTCCTGCCAGAGCGCATAGGCGTTAACTTTAGTGCCTAACGTTTTTCGTCCCAGAGGGACGAGACGAAAGTAGCCCGGCGATTCATCGCCGGGGAGGCGGTCGAAGAGACCCGTAGTCCCAGAGGGACGGCCGAAGAAGTTATTGAGGAAGCTTGCCGATCGGTCGTCCCTACCGGGACTAAGAACTTTTTTTAATTTGTGCCTGAGCCGGCGATAAATCGCCGGCCTACTCTCAAATGTTCCTCCGGAACACTAGGGAGCGCGACCTTTAAGTTAACGCCTATGTGCCAAAGCAGGAATCCAGCGATCTCCCTGGGTTCCCGCTTTCGCGGGAACGACGGGGCGAGCAATGAAGAAATGGCAGGCGGGGCCGTTGGGAGCTAACGGACATTGCTTTTTATAATGGCTGTCAAGGCCGGATACGGCTCTGCGCACAGGACTTCTCCGCTAAAACGCCCTCCCCGCAGATCCTTCACACAACCCCGCTGGTTTTGAACCCACCTTATGCTGCCGCTCTACCGAGATACGTGTGAGCCAGGTCATCGAGGAGTTTATGGAATTGCTCATGCACACCTGAGCCGATCTTCTCTTCTTCGAACTTCTCGAATTCTTCGTACAATTGGTCTTGTTTTTCTGCCGGGAGACGTGAGTCGGCCATGGGGAAGAGCACGGTGTTCTCTTTTTCAATGTGCAGATTCAGGAAAGCTATGTATTTCCGCGCATGGGCTGCGAGGTCGGCCGCGGACTCCACGTCCTCCGACCTGTATTTTTCCAAGGCTTCGGCCATGGCCCGCAGGTACCCCCGGCCGACATCGTGTTCCGCGAGCATGACCCCGAGCGGGCCGCCATGCTTCGGAACGCCTGCCGCTTCCATGGCCGGGAACAGCAGGTCTTCCTCTTTTCCGTGATGGCAGCGGTCAGCGAACAGCCTGAAGAATTCTATTATCTTTTCCACATGGTCGGGATTCACCTTTTCTCCGGCCTGAAGCTTCAGGCAAATGGCTTTCAGTACTTGCAGCATCACTTGGATGCCATGATGCTCGGCTCGTAATTGTTCGGTAGCCTTCATTGCTCACTCCCTGGGCGAAGTATGCCTTGCGCGGAATTGCGCCGGGCAAGGCATCCATATCGTAGGACTGCTTCTTGATCGAATGGACCTTCTTCAACCTTTGCCGCCTCAAGGAGACGATTCTCCTCGAGCGGCCCCCGAGCCCCTTTCAAAGGTTTACGGAACAGGCGGCTCGTGGTCCTTACAAAAGGGCGCTTCGCCTATTACGGGAGTGTGGCAAACCTTGCACAATGTTCTTCTTATGGGATCGGCGATGTCATCGCAGGCTTCGCCCATCGGCTCGCCCGGTTTTGCCTTGAATTCCTCTTTCTCGCCGTGTCTTTCTTCCATTTCAGTCATAGGACGAACCTCCTTGCTAGATTCCGTATATTTAGATGCAAAACCCGGCCTGGAGATTCGCATGTATTGCTGGACGAAGGTGGGGAGATCCGCTTGCGTGCCGCTCACATCAGCGAAGAAAGGGACTTGTTCCGAAAGTTCAGGCGGAAATGCGCACCGCAACGCCTTTGCGGTTTCGAGGATAGAGACTCACCGGAGATCCGCGACCAGCGAGCCCCGCGTGCTGCCTGAATTATTACAAGATGTAGAGGTACCCGCAGCCACTGGACAATGGAGTGGCGGGGGAACCCAGTCGTGCCCGGGGTGGCGCATCGTGTAGGGGGTACGTTTGACGGAGAGGTTACACCGCGGGGATAGCACCACGTCTTTCCTTCGGAGTTTTCTTCCCAAGGAAGGCAATAGCTTCCGCTAAGTCCCCACCAAAGCCGCACTTCGAGAGCTGCAACAGTTCGTTTAACCCTGTCCGACTCGACAACGAAATCTGCTCGTAAAGACAGACAGGAAGCTGTTTGTTGTCCTTGAATCGCCGGTCAGGCCCACCGGACTTGTTGACGTACTTCCATGTTCTGTCGACGACCTCTGCATCTCTCGGAACAGACTCGTTCTCAATGAACCTCGTCGTTGCAACATTCACACGGAGTTCGTGATAGCCGACCGCACCAACTTCTTTTTGGTCGTAGACGAGGATGCGATCGGGAAAGAAGTGTAACGTTTGGCGGCCCACCCCAATTGCTATGGTTTCGATGTTAGTTTTGACATAGGGTGGCTCTGATTTTCGCACGAATGTTGGTTTTCTCTGAACGAGATCGCTCGCGCCGGCGTGATACTTCCGATCATGAACCTTTCCCGTTGCCTCGATATGCCAAACCGCTTCGCAGCTGGCCAATCGCTCAGCGCAACTGTGAAGCTGTCCGTAGGCACTTTCCATCTCGGCGTCGAAGTCGTAGAAAAGTACAACGGTTTTGGCAAGGACATCTCGGCTGTGGGCGACGTACGTGCCGGCGATAGCTGCCAGAACAAGCGGGATTAGCAACCAAATCGGCCAGCCCGTGGACAGCCCGACGATGAGGACAGCCGTTGAAGCCAACGCCACGATAGGCCAAAGGCGAGTGGTCTTATGTTTCTCGTTCAGTTCGTTCAGAAGCGCACGCGAGGATGAGTCAACGATTTGGGCGACATCTGCCGATTCGATTTCCTCGAGCGGTGCGTGGGTTCCCGTTGGAATCTGAGGCTCATGAGAGTGGGCGGGATGCGGTTGCTGCACGGAAGGCGCGGAGGATGATGGCGGGATAGTTGCTCTGTAATACACCCCACCTCGCCCCATATGAACATAGTTGCCCCGCGGTCCACTGCCAAAACGCAGACCCTTAACACCTGCGGAAAGTCCGATGCCAGACTTCGAGAGATTGAAGCGGAGAGAGCCGACGCTAATGCTCTTGCGAAGATAGAAGCCCATGAGCTACCCCCTTTGAGATGGCGTGGATGTACGCGGTATGGTGCCCATAGATGAGTCGTGCTGCTTTTTGGCGTTGCCTACAGCAAGTCGGTCAGACCGTTTTCCTCTCGTGCAGGATTGCATACGATCAGACCCGGTTGCTCCATGAACCCCCTCCCCTACAGACACAAATGGGCTGAATCCCCGGGTCGCAAAAGATCCTGATTTTCAGTAGGTTGAAATATACCTCGCTGTCGAACCCCTGGTCAAGCAGAATTGAAGGCGCTCAGAGGGGAAGAACGCAGAAATGGCCGCGGTCATTGCCTGTTTTTCGCTCAACTTGTCTGATTTGCCAGCATATGGTCCAACGACAGATTCCTCCCGATCAATCTTTCCGGCTCTTACAGACCGCATAGACCAGGTCAAGGAGCGTCTTCCGTTCTTGCTCAGGGGCTGAGCCGGTAGCATCCGCTGCATTGATTAGTTAGGGTGTCTTGGCGTTGGCTTTCTCAGCCAATTCTTTTTGGTACGCCTTCCAGCCCGGACACCAGCCGGTGTGCCATCGCCAAATCCGGGCGATTAGTGAATTCGGCTTTCGCTCTGCATGGCTCTTGAACCAACAACTTTCGCATTTGGATTTCACTGTCGTGTTCTCCTTTATGATGCTCAGTTCTCACACCATTGCGGCCGCACAAGATCCCAATTTTCACCATGTTGAAATATACCTCCGTACACCGCTTCGGTCGAGAATTTTTCGCATAACTTGACTGATCAGTGACCATATGGTCCAATGAATGGAGGCCCTTATAAGGCCCAAAATAGCGCATCGCAACCAGAAAGGGATTTTCATGGACGCCAAGTATGTAGAATTAGCCAACCGGATCGGCCTCGGCCAATCCCAAAGAATAGCTAGACTGTTCGAGATAATCGCTGACCAAAATGAAGCCGAACTGCTCCTCGCTCTGCCTGCAAACGCCCCTGCCCTCGCGGAAAAGCTTGGCCGTTCCCAGGATGAAGTGGAGTCCATGCTGCGCACCCTTTTTGTCAAAGGCGTGGTTTTCCCGTCCGCCAAAACAGAGCCGCCCACGTACCGAATGTGCCGAGAAATGGTCCAATTCCACGACGCGGCTGTCCTCTGGCCCGACGCGCCGCAAGAATTCTTGGATGTGTGGCAAGATTTCATGGAAGTGGAATGGCTGGACATTGCCAAGAAAATGAGCCAGATCCTGCCCAGGCCGTTCACTCGGGTCATTCCGGTTGGTGTATCAATTGAGGCTAAGACCCATGTGCTCGCGTTCGAGGATATCAAAGAGATAATAGACAATGCTAAAACCCTGTCCGTGACCAAGTGCACGTGCCGCCTTACCGCTCACAAATGCGACAAGAAACTCGAAGCCTGCCTCCAGGTCAACAAGGGAGCGGATTACAACATCGCTCGCGGCACCGGGCGGAAGCTGACAAAGGAAGAAGCTCTTGAAATAGTCCGCGACGCCGAATTGGACGGCTTGATCCACGTGGTTGTGAACAAGCAGAACGTGGACCATTTCATCTGCAACTGCTGCCCGTGCTGCTGCCAGACCATGCCGGTTCTGATCGAACACAATGTCAGCGTGATAGAGCCGAGCCGGTTCGCTGCGGACGTAGATCCGGATCTGTGCACATCTTGCGGGACATGCCTGGATAGATGCTATTTTAGTGCAATCTCCGTCTCGGAAGACGAGCCTGCAAAGATCAACCGGGAAAAATGTATGGGCTGTGGCCTCTGCCAGGTCACCTGCCCTACCGAAGCTATCAGCATGATTGAAGTGCGTGAGACTGACTTTGTCCCTGAGAAGGTCTTTTGACCCGTCAAAAGGTCCTCATGATTTTGTAAAATCAGCCGTATCCAATGGGCGCCAACAACCTCCTTGTCACCGGCCCTCCTCGATGTGGAAAGTCAACGCTGATCGAAGCGGTTGTCAGCAAAATCCGCAGGCCGTTGACGGGGTTCTTTACGCGAGAGATTTTGGAGAAGGGACGGCGGACCGGTTTCAAGATAGTCACCCTGGACGGGAGAGAAGGGATTCTGGCCCACGACAAGATCAAGGGCCGTCTTCGGGTTGGGCGGTATGGATTGAACCTCCACGACCTGGATGCCGTCGCGGTCCCGTCGATGATTCCATCAACACCGGATGAAATTGTGGTGATAGACGAAATAGGCAAGATGGAGTGCTATTCGCCGCTGTTCCGCAGGACACTGATCGAAACGCTTGATTCTTCCAACATGGTCATCGGTTCCATAGCGATGAAAGGCAGCGCTTTCATTGAAGAGATCAAACGCCGGGGAGACGTTCGGCTTTTTGTAGTCTCTGAGGGCACCCGAGACTCGTTGGTCTCTTCCCTGGTCGCAATTATAGAAAACCTCCCGACAGATTCCGCTTGAAAATCCCATGATTGCCGCTCTGGATGTTTGCTACCATAAGGAATTCGCGGTGGCCGCGTGCGTCATTTTCGAGGAATGGGATTCGGAGAGGACTGTCCGGTCCATTAAGGAACCAATGGCCGAAGTGAAGCCATACGAACCGGGAAGCTTCTACAAACGGGAGCTGCCATGTTTGTTGGAGCTGCTGCGCCATGTTGAAGTGAGACTGGAAGCGGTTATTGTCGATGGGTACGTTTGGCTGGGCCCTGAATACAGCCCGGGCCTCGGTGCGCATCTTTATTGGGCACTGGAGGGAAAAGTCGCGGTGATCGGAGTGGCAAAGAGTCCTTTCAAGGGTGCGCCGAATGCCCACAAGGTCCTGCGTGGAAGAAGCACCCGGCCGCTGTACGTTACCTCCGCGGAGATTGACCCCACGGAAGCGGCAAGAAAGGTCGAGGCCATGCACGGATCGCATCGGATCCCGACATTGCTCAAAATGGTTGACCGGTTGTGCCGCACTTTTCGATGATCCCGGCAACTTTTACTGTGGTAATCTGGACGGACAACCAATCAGGAGGGATGGAAGAATGCTGTACGGCGCAATGAATTTCCCGGTGCGGCCGGTTATGGAAGAACTGGAGGTGATTGCTTCTCTGGGTTTCGATTACCTCGAACTGACTATGGATCCCCCACAAGCTCACCATACCGTCATTGCGCAGCAACGAGACGAGATAGCCGAAGCACTCCAGCGAAACAAAATGAGTTTGGTTTGCCACCTCCCCACTTTCCTTTCGACCGCGGACCTCTCTGAACAGGTCAGAAACACGGCCCTGCAAGAGATGCTCGATTCGCTGGACGTGGCAGCGACGCTCAATCCGCTCAAAGTAGTGGTTCATCCCAGCTATGTCATGGGACTGGGCGTGTTTGTAGTGGATCAGGTAAGGCAATATGGCTTGAACAGTCTTGCCGCTCTGGTCGCCAGGGCCGACGAACTGGGACTATGCCTATGCCTGGAGAACATGTTCCCGCGAACCAACTCTCTCGTGCAGCCCAATGACTTCGCCGGTATCCTGCCGATGTTCCCTACGTTGAAAATGACTCTGGATACGGGCCACGCGAATATCGGGAGCAACCGCGGGAACAGGTGCGTTTCGTTTGTCGGCAAATTCCCGGATCGTATCGAACATGTTCATGTCAGCGACAATTTCGGCAAAGACGACAACCATCTCCCTGTGGGCGCGGGCACCGTAGATTTTCCAAGGATTATCAAAGCATTACAAGGCATAGGCTATGACCGGACCGTGACCTTTGAGATCTTCTCCCGCGACAGAGATTACCTGAAGATAAGCCGGGAGAAGTTCATTGCCATGTGCGAGACCTGCTAACATTCATTATGGGAACAAGACTATCTTTCCGTACGTATGTGATTCCATCACAGCTTTGTGTGCCCGGGGCGCATCGGCTAGAGGCATTTCTTGGCTTATCACCGGCCGGAGGGTGCGGTTTTCCAAACCAGCGACCAGCCCCGCGTGAATCGTAGCCAGCTCACGTTCCGAGGCATTGAAAAGGACCAGGCCCAGAATGGAAGCGTCGCGGCTCATTGCATCGCGTGGGTCGATTTCCACGGTGCCGCGGCTGCCGATGACAACTACACGACCGCCCATGTCAAGGAATTTCAAATCCTGGCCGAGGTTCACATTGGCAAGCAGCTCGATAATTACATCCACCCCGCGGCCGCGGTTCAGATGACTGACCTGTTCCAGATGGTCAGCGTCACGGTGATTGACCACATGATGCGCCCCTTGCTGCAAAGCCAGTTCCAGACCCTCGGTTGTCCCCCCGGAACCTATAACCGTCATCCCTGCCGCCCTCGCCAACTGAACAGCCGCGATTCCCACTCCGCCAGTGGCGCCGTGGACTAAGACCGTTTCGCCAGGCCTGGCCACGGCCCTATGAAACAAAGCGCGGAAAGCGACGCCGTACGGGACGCCCATTGCTGCCCCTTGCTGAAAGGTCACGTGGTCCGGCAGAGGATGTACCTGGGATTCCTCGCAAAGAGCCGCCGCCGCATAAACCCCGCTAAGCGTTCCGGCGGTATAGACCCTGTCTCCCACAGATACTCGGTTGACGCCTTCACCCACCGATTCCACCGTCCCGGCAGCGTCAGTGCCGGGAGTGTAGGGCAACTCGGGCCGTCTGGCGTACAGGCCCGACCTGATGTACGTGTCCACCGGGTTAACTCCGGCCGCCTTAACGGACACAACCACCTGCCCTCGCCCCGGTGTCAAATCGGGAATCTCCTCCAATCGCATGACCTCGGGATCTCCGAATTCGTGAACTCTGATCGCCTTCATGGTTCCCTCCCCTGATTCCTGCTCCAATATGATTCACGCCGTCGGCTTCTAATTAAGGCCTATGGCGGGCGGCGCCCCAGTGGTGTTGGACAATTCCGGTACAGTGAGTAATTGTTCTCCTAGAACGATGACCGACGCCGATAGTAATTATTGTCTCGATGTGGCCGCGAATCGTCAAGACAGTTGCTGCTGACGTGAATGATAAGTAAGATTCCGGTCGGGTCGCAAGAAAGGCACACGAAGATGGGCGTTGAGGAATCAAGTGGCGCTATGCTGGGGATCGCGTACGCCGTGGTATTCCTGGCGACTTTTCTGGCAGGCGACATTGCAGGGCTGATGATTGAAGCCAGGACGACTCGGCATTGGCGCGGTGCTGCGGAGAAAATGGGGATGGATTTCTATGGCCGTCGAACAAGATGGCCGGCGCTGTCCCAGTTTTTGGTGCCCAAACTCTTCCCGTTCATGCAGGGCGAATCACCCTTCTTATACGGCGAGTCCCTGAACACCTTGAGGGGAGCGGTTCAAGGTTTTGAGGTCACCATTGCGGATTTCGCTGTCTGGAACTATCACGTACGAGGCCCCCTGGTATTTCGAGGGGTTGTGTGTGTGGTCAGAGCAGCAGGGGTGGATTTGCCTGACCAGACAGCGCTGGTAAAGGCTTCCAGCATTTTCTTGCACGGATTCCGGTGGAGCCGTCCCCTACGCGAGTACACCTTTTCCCATGACGCGGATTTCACGCGATTGTACGTCAGCTTTGGCCAACCAGGTTCGCCGCCTTGGATTTTTACGCCGGACCTGCGTCAAATCTGTGTAAAACATCACTACGAAATGGATTTCTTTTTCGTAACAGGCAACGACCTTATCTTGGTATGGACCGACCACAATCCGGAACGATTCCCAGCCATTCTGAATACTACCATGAGAATCATGACCAGCCTCGTTGAGGGCGCTCCGAGGATCAGTCAGCAAGCGTCTTAGCCGGCGGGGGTCCTCTCCAATTATTCCCACGGACACAACTTCTTGATCTTTTCGTGGACGGCCCGTCCCTCCACCAGAAGCCGAGCGTCTCCCTTCCTCATTCGATCATGGCCCAGGGAGGTGAGGCCTACGTATCGCTTGAGCAGCTCGGCCAACTCCTCGGGAACCACGTAGCCGAGTTTGGTAAACTGCTCGTGCAATGCCTTTTGTGCTTCTGTGAGTCTTTTTTCCCGATCCTCGCCGAAATTGAAGGTCGAGAGTTCTTCCACCTGGCCCAGGTATTTTTTAATCGCCTCACACTGCGCCGCGCCCTGCGCCAGGCAGATCGATACGCTGCACATTGAAGCGATTGACATCATAACCAGCGCAACCGATATGATCCTCGGTACAGACATCCCGACCACCTCCCTTTGTCATTAGATTTTTCATCATGACAGAGAAAATCTTCGCCCAGACGATAATGTAACCTGAAATGGTTTGCCGGTTCGCCGGAATTGTGGCGGTTGCCAAAATCAATGTCCGATTGGCGGCGAGATGGCAATTCTGAATGCCGAAAGCCGCGGAAGTGGTCATTGAGTCGGGCCGCGTCCAAGTTTATTTACTTCTTGAACCAACATCCAGACCTTCTTCGCTTTCTTCAAAAAACGATCACCGTGAGTCGGCCGGGGCCGTGGACTCCTATGGTGAGGGTCAGCTCGATGTCCGCTGTTCTGCTCGGACCTGTTTCCAATGTGATATTGGTTGGAGGAGAATTGCCGACGGCAGAAAAGTAGTCCTCTAGGGTTTCGTAGATATTCTCCGCGGAAACAATCGCTACGTGATGCACAGGCAGCAAGCCGGCTTGAACCGGCCTCCCCGTTTTACTGGAGAAGACCAGGCTTCCCGTTTCCGCTATCCCGGCGTCTGCCTCATCGACGCAGACGGAAGCTGAAGCATAGTCCTCAGTGCGTTTTTCCGATGGAATCTGAATGGCTTTTTCTTTTTCGGTGAGGCCGGGACAAAACACCGAGTCGCCTTCGCCCAGGGCTTCAGCCAAGGCGTCGTGAAACTCGTCGTTGTCGCCCACCCGAATCGGCTGGGCTGCAATCTTGGCGGCATTCTCCATGAAAAGGGCCACAATTTCTTCGCGATTCATGCAAATCTCTCCCTGAAGGTCCTTGAAACGGGCCGAGGCATACGGCCGACAGCATCACCGGGTCCGAACTTCTTCACAGCGGGCCAAAACACGTGTCCGGCAATCTGTCCCAGGTGGAAAAGGAAAGGCTTTTCGACCACCCTTCCGAAGCCGGCCATTGCGT
This sequence comes from Desulfomonile tiedjei, assembly GCA_016212925.1. NCBI lineage: Bacteria > Pseudomonadati > Thermodesulfobacteriota > Desulfomonilia > Desulfomonilales > Desulfomonilaceae > Desulfomonile > Desulfomonile tiedjei. The sequence continues at coordinate 168,147 of JACRDF010000006.1, read as the reverse complement.
TTTGTTCAAGCCTCGGGGTCAGGCCCTGTTCCACTCTGCGCTCTCTCAAAAGGCGCAGGAGTCGAGGTAACGGCACCTTAACCGGGCAAACATCGCCGCACGCGCCGCAGAGGGTAGTAGCATCCAAGAGGCTCTTGGCTCGTTCCATGCCTTCGAGCAAGGCCGTCAATACGATCCCCATGGGTCCGGGGTAAGTGGAGCCGTACGCATGTCCGCCCACCACGCGATAGACCGGGCAGGCATTCAAACACGCCCCGCATCTGATGCACTTGAACATCTCGCGATATTCGCCCGAGACAAGCTCCGAGCGGCCATTGTCAAGCAAGACAATGTGCATCTCTTGAGCGCCGGTGGATTCGCCGGGTTTCCTCGATCCGGTCAGCACGGAAAGGTAGCTGGTGATTGTTTGACCGGTGGCTGATCGAGGCAGCAAGCGGATGAATTTAGGCAGATCCGCGAGTGACGGGATAATCTTTTCGATGGACAGAACGGCTATATGAAGAGGAGGCAACGAGGTGCACATTCGGCCGTTCCCTTCATTTGTAAAAAGAACGATGCTGCCTGATTCCGCCACAGCGAAATTGGCGCCTGAAATTCCGGCCTTTGCCGAGAGGAATTCCTCTCTGAGGATCTTCTTGGCTACTCCGGTGAGAACAGCTGGGTCATCGGAATACTCGCATCCCAACTTTTCGGCAAAAAGCTGCCCCACTTGTCGGCGATCCTTGTGGATCGCGGGAACAATGATATGCGAAGGCCCCTCCCCTGCGATCTGAATTATGTACTCGCCGAGGTCCGTTTCCACCACCGTGATTCCTACCTCTTGAAGATAGTCGTTAAGGTGGATCTCTTCGCTGACCATGGACTTTGATTTGACGACTCGTCCGATCCCATGGTCTTGAAGTATGGAGGCTATGATGCCCCTAGCCGCTTCGGAATCCTTGGCCCTGTGGACTTTGGCTCCGGCTCGAACGGCATTCATTTCGAAGCGATCAACATATTCGGAGAGATTGTTCAGGACATGCAGGCGCAGTTCAGAAGCCTCTTCACGCAATTCCTCAAGTGGCAGAGCGGCAACAGCGTCAGCCCTCTTTATTGCAAAGGTTTCGGTAGCGTTGCGCATCGCACCCCGTAGGGCCGAATTGCTCAGCGCCTTCACCGCGTTTTCTCGAAAAGGGATGCTCGATGTGGAATGGTTCATTTCAAACCCTCCGCAAGCACCGCGGCAATATGTTTGACACGAACCGCACTGCCACGGCGCTTGACGGCATCGGCGATGTTCATGAGACAACCGTGGTCGCAGCCGGTCACTGTGTCGGCTCCAGTGCTAAGTATTGTGTCCACCTTTTCGTCGGCCAGGGCCATTGATACCTCGGGTAGCTTAGCCATGAAAATCCCTCCAAAACCGCAACAACGATCCGAGTGTGGGAGATCAACAAACTCCGCGCCGTTGAGGGACTGCAAGAGTAGCATCGGCTCTTCTAGGACTCCAAGCTCCCGCGTGAGCTGACAGGATGCGTGGTATGTGATCCTGCCTGTTCCGGACAGGCCTGCTTCATGGACCTTGAGAACATGGACGAGGAATTGACTCAATTCATGAGTGCGGCCGGCTATGGCTTCGGCCTTTTGCCGCATTCGTTCGTCGTCTTTGAACAGTTCCGGATAATGGTTTTTCACCATGGAAGCGCAGGAGCCGGATGGAATAATGATAGGGCCTTCAGTTCGGTCGAAAACGGAAATGAAGTGCTCCGCGGCTTTTTTGGACTCACGGCTATACCCGCCGCTATCCGCGGGTTTGCCGCAGCAAGTCTGTCCGTCGGGGTAGCCTATTTCGACTCCGAAGTGCCGGAGTAGGCGGACCGTGGCCTCTCCTGTTTCCGGAAACATCGTGTCTATCAGGCATGTGCCAAACAGTTGAATCCGCACGAGACACCTCACCATTGATGATAGTCTGCGCTCAATTAACAGATATTGGGGCCGGCAGCAAGGAGGTAGGAGGAGAACCAGCCCCATAACAACAACACTTCGCGTGTCTGCAACCTATTGGGGAAGTGTACTGTATGATCTGGGCACGCCGAGGGACCAACAATAGCCTTATATGCCCAGAATCGATTCTATGGGAAAGGCACGCCGCGATTCCATATCTGCAGAGCCTTTAGCTTTGTTCGCTCGAACTGCTCACCCGCAGATAGTACTTGCCGCCCCCGGTTTTGCCTACCACGCCTGCGCTCACCATGTCCTCGACGGCTTTGGCATGGTAGTTTCTCATGCCAATTCGCAGAACATCCCTCTTGGCGTACGGTAAATCGACCGCAGTCACCGGATCGCGAGCATCCTGTTTCTCCAGGTCCCGGATGATAAGACCGGTTGCTCGCTTCATCTTCGAGGCAATGATGTAACGCGTCAGCACAAAGATCCCGACGAGAAAAAAGAAGCTGAGAATAATCTGAACAGGTTCCGACATGATCCTCCGGCCTATTTCTCCCAGTTCAAACTCCGAAGCTGAGTTCAGTCACCTTCAGCTCGTTTTCCACTTTAATGACACCAGGGTATTCCGCTGCGATCTTTTCGACCTTCGCTTTGTCAGCTTTTTCTCGAATTCGGCCTGTAAGTCGCATGACGCCACCGGGCTCGGGAACAATCTCAACATTGTGTGCCACAGCGGAAGTGAGCTTTTTGCGGACGAGCGCCTCGATCCTTTTGGCCACACCGAGCCTCTTGAATTGCTCTCTGACTGCTTCCTGATCGGAGACTTTGTTCATCCCGCTCATTGCCTGAAGTACCACATCCGTAGCAGAATCAGGCGTGAAGTGGGCCGTGTTGAGGACCAAATCGTAGAGAGACCAATCATCGGGGTCTCTTCCAAAGACAGCTTTGATAATATTGGCCCGCTCTCGGTCGTACTTGTCCAGGTAGTGCTCGGCCTCTTCTCTGGAACAGGCGAGCCTTTGCTCGACCCGCTCGATTCTGATCTCTCGCGGGGCCACGACATGGACGCAGAAAACCCCTGGCAGGTCATGCAACACTACTTGGGCCCCGCGACCTACGATCACCACGTTGCCGCGGCCGGCCTGCTCGAAGGTCAACGCCTCGAAAAGACTCTTGTAAGAGGGTCTATCAAAGAAGAGCCGTTCAAAGAAACCCGGCCCGTGTTCCGTCTCATACAGTCCGCACGCGTCGCTGTATTCCGGGTCGCAGGTCATGGCCAGCTCGTGCAAACCGTTGCGGCCGACAAATTCCAGGCTCATCTTTTCCGCCACTTTCGCGGCGACTTCGTCTCCATACGAGCCGACGAGCCTCGATACGGTCAGTATGTTCATTGTATATCCTCGCTCTGCTCCCTGTCATCCAACGTATCAGGAGATGTTATTCACCGAATACGACCTTGGGCAGCCACATGATGAGAGGGGGGTAGAAGATGCAGGCAAGAAGCCCTACCCACTGCAAACATATAAAGGGGACGACGCCCTTGTATATCTTCTCTATGGTCATTTCCGGCGGCGCTATCCCTCGAAGGTAGAAGAGAGAATAGCCGAACGGAGGCGTCAGGAACGCCATCTGAAGATTAACACAGATCAGAGTGCCGAACCACAACGGATCAAAACCCAATTCCTGAGCCACAGGTCCGAAGATAGGCGTTACGATGAGCAGGATGCCCAGCCAGTCGATGACGCATCCGAGGAAGAAAATAATGCCCATCATCAGGAATAGGACCACGTACGGACTGGCCTGGAAACCCAGGAGCACCTCTGCAACCGCGTCACCGCCGCCCAACCCCATGAACACGGATTGGAAAGCGTTTCCTCCCACGAAAAGGATCATGACCATGGAGGTGATCTTCAAAGTGGCCACAGACGCGTCCACGATCGCCGCCCAAGTCAATTTCCGGTAGGCTATGGCAAGAATCGTGGCTCCCACCGCGCCGAGCCCCGCGGCTTCCGTGGTGGTGGCAACGCCGATCACGAGGCTCCCAAGCACCATCGCAATGAGAAACACGGGAGGGAGAAGCGTAGTGAGGACCATCCATGATTTCTGCCTGATGGTGTGCATGCGTTCTTCAGGCGGCAGAGGAGGCCCCATCTCGGGGTTGAGTCCGCACCGGATAGCGACGTAGGCGATGTACAAAGTTGCCAGGAGAAATCCCGGGAAATAGGCCGCGGCAAACAGCTTCCCAACTGATAGGTTGGTCAAACTGCCGTAGATCACGAGCATGATGGAAGGCGGGATGAGAATGCCTAGCGTTCCCCCTGCGCAAATGGCTCCCGCTGTCATGGGTATGTCGTATCCACGTTTCAGCAGATTAGGCACGGCGATGAGGCCGATGGCCACTTCGGTCGCTCCGACCACCCCAGTGGACGCCGCGAACACCACGCAGACCATGAGGACGGCTATCGCGAGGCCTCCTCGCACAGGCCCCCATAACACGTGCATGGTATTGAACAGCGCCTCGGCAATCCCCGCGACATCGAGCATCTGGGCCATAAAAATGAACAACGGAACAGCGACCAGGACGTATTCATCCATGACGCCATACGTTTTGTTTGTGAACAGCGAAAAAACCTGATCCGGTGAGCCGCCCCAGCCTATGAGGCCGAAGAAAACGGCCACCCCACCCAAGGAAAAGGCCAGGGGATGACCCGAAAACAGGGCCAGAAAGAGGGCGCCGAACATTGCAAGAGCTACGAATTCGGGACTCATATTTCTTCCCCTTTCAGCCTGTAGACGTCGCGGATAAAGTGGGCCACGCCTTGCATGAACAGCATGATAAAGCCCAGAGGCATTACGCATTTGTAAATGTACAGAGGCGGCTTCCATGCGCTCCAGCTATGTTCGTTCATGGCAACGGAGTGACTGGCATACAGCAACGTCGACCAACTCAGGCCGCCCACAAAAGGCACAAAGATGACGAAGAATGTCAGGATAGACAGCCATAGCTGGGCCTTGACGGGCAACCTCGAAGACAGAATGTCGACTCGAACGTGCCGATCGTGGAGGTAGGTATATGCCGCGCCGAGTAGGAAATGTGCGCCGTACAGATACACCGTCATCTCAAAAGCCCAAACCGTCGGTGAATGAAATATCTTACGGAGGATGACCTCGTACGTGACAACGAGGACAAGAGGTACGATCAGCAAGGCCACGTATTTGCCGAAGAACTCGTTGAATGCGTCCACAGCGCGGACGAACTTTTTCATCGCCGTTTCCCCTCTTAAAAATACTATTGCGGTGCAAGCCCCGGGGCCGACAGGCTCTCCGGGGCGCGCTATTCCACTACCAAAGGCTTGCCCTGCTATTGATAAAGCTTTCCCTTGATCACATCATCAATAGGCCAGGGAGCAACGCCGCCGCGCATTTTGCGCCACTGAGCGAAGTCCTTCTTGAACTTCTCTTGCGAATCCAAGACTTTTTTCACATCAGCATTCTTGGCGGACAGGTCATCCAGGTACTTCTTGCTCGTTTTGGCGAATTCGATGATGGTGGCATCGTCCATCTGAACGTATTCCACCTTCTTGCCCATCTTCTCAATGGCCTCGACGTTCAGGTTTTCGATCCAGGGTGTGGACCAGAGTTGGGTTTCTTTTGCACAGATCTCAACGATCGCTTTTAGATCGTCCGGAAGTTCATCCCATTTCTTCTTGTTAATGAAGATGTCGGTCTGGCAACTCGGCTGGTGCACACCCGGCTCGATCACGAATTTCGTGATATCGTGGAACCCCTGCGGAAGGTTGATTGCAGGACTGCTGAATTCGCAGCCGTCAATCACGCCTCTTTCCAGAGCCAGGTAGATTTCAGGCCCGGGAAGCGGGGTGACATTGGCGCCAAGCAGGTTCAGGATGTCCTGGTACCAGCCCACCGTCCTGAGTTTCATCCCCTTGAAGTCTTCCATCTTCATGGCCTTTTTGTTCGAATGAATGCCGAGTTCTTGACCGGAATTGCCACAGAAGAAGGAGACCATATTGTAAGGGGCGTACAGGTCGTTCAACATCTTGGCTCCGCCACGCTCGTAGTACCAAATGTTAAAGCCCTCTACATCCAGGCCGAATGGAACTGAAGCAAAGGCCACGAAGGCCTCGTTTTTCCCTTTCCAGTAACCTGACCAGGCATGGCCGCAATCCAGGGTGCCTTTTGACACAGCGTCAAACGTTTCCATGGCCGGGACAATCGCGCCGGTCTGGAAAACCTTGATGTCCAATCGCCCACCGCTCGCAGCCCTCACGCTGTCCGCGAAATGGACCAGGAAATCATGGAAGAGCAGGCCACCCCAGGGGTCGCTCGCTCGCCACGTGAATTTTTTGTCGGATGTGGTCCATTTCTTGCCCTTCCACTCTTTAAATCTCTGGTCTTCGCCGAATTTCTCGATCTTTTTTTCCGGTTTTTTTTCCTGGGCAAACGAATTGGTTGCCGTTACGCCAAACGCCAACGCTGTCAACAGTACAACCAGTGCCAATGCAAATCTTTTCATGCCGTTTTCCTCCAATGGATGTGTTGAGATGCTCAATCGAGTTTGCTTGCAAAACCAGCTTGTTGTGAGGAATCACCTCCCCCCGTACCGGGAACCCGAAATCGTACTGAGTCTCTGTCAAAACAAGGAACGGAAAATGATGAACTTGCGACCGATTATTGTGAGCGGTCCCGAAGCGCGAACCGACTGAACCCCTGTTTAGGCTTCACTACTCTCCAACGAGAGCCGAAGGACCTGAGATATGTGAGACAAGGACCAGGCCTTGTTCCATCGCTTCCTGCCATACTCAAGCTGCATGAAACAGCCGGGATTGGATGTGACCACGCGATCCGCCGTGGTCTTGTCGATTGCCGCGATCTTTGCCTCCAGTATCTTCATGGAGCGTTCCCGATGAGTGACGTTGTATATTCCGGCAGACCCGCAGCATTGTCCTTCATCCGGAACGTCACTCAAGACAAGGCCGGGAATGCGCCGCAAGAGATCTCGCTGCGGTGAAACAAGTTTCTGGCCGTGGCGCAAATGACACGGATCGTGAAAACACACCTTCTCCGGGATCGGACCGAAATTGGTCTCAGGGCCGAAAGCGGAAACGAGAAACTCCGATATGTCCTTGATCTTTAGCGAAAAGGCCTCGGCTCTTTTTGCGGCGCGGGGCAGCGGGGACACGGTCTCCCGATATGCCTTGAGTTCCATGCCGCAAGCAGCGCAATCAGTCACGATCGCTTCCACGTCCCGGTCCTCGAACAGGGCGATGTTGTGCTCGGCCATTTCCCGATACACCTTGCGCTCTCCTTCCGCGATGTTGGGTGTGCCGCAGCACTGTTGGTCTTTGGGCACTACAACCGTGTAGCCGGCTTGGGTAAGCAAATGGATCGAGTCGCGACTAGTGCTCGAGAAAATAAGGTTCATCGCACATCCCAGGAAAAACCCCACTCGGCCCTTTGGTTGGCTCCTCGCAGGGATCTCTTCGGGGATTGTCTCGATGAGAGGACGAGAAGGAAGGAGGGGTAGAAGAGCTTCCATGAACTCAAGGTCCTCGGAAATCCATTTCAGAACGGAGGATTTTCGGATCACGGATTGGAGCCCCGTTGACTGGTACAATTTGAGAGGGACCATGTAGCGGGACAGTCTCTTTTGGTCCTGGATGGCGTGGTTAAGCATGAATCGCTTCAGAATGGGTTGTAGCCGATGCTCTTCGATCCGATGCCTTGCTTCCAGCACCAGTTCGCCTACCTTGACTCCCGCGGGACAAACCGTCTGGCAGTTTCGGCAGTCGAGGCAATGGTACATGTGTTCCACGAATTCGTCGGACGCCGGCAAGCGACCGTCAATCACGCCCTTTATCATGGCCACGCGGCCACGGGGCGACTGAGTCTCTATCCCGTCAGTCCTATACGTGGGACATGTAGGAAGGCATGTTCCGCAACGCATGCACTGGAGCACATCACCGTAATCATGAATGTCCAGCGAGGCCATAGCTTCGGCGATCTGTTTCGGATCTCCGCGACTTACCATTAGCTATTCCGTTTTCTCTAAGAAGATTTTTCCAGGGTTCAGGCGCCCGTCCGGGTCGAAGGCATGTTTGATTCTTTTCATCACCTCGATGGCCTTGGGCCCGACCATCTTAGGCAAGTACTTCGCTTTGCTGATTCCTGTACCGTGCTCCCCCGAGATCGTACCCCCGAGGCTGATCGCCTTGTCGAAAATCACAGAGTACGCCTGTTCGACTCGACGGATTTCTTCCTTGTCACGTTCGTCGGTGAGACAGGTAGGGTGGAGATTGCCGTCTCCCGCGTGTCCGAACGTCCCGATCGTTACGCTGAAATCCTGGGCCGCCTGTCTGATCGTTGCCATCATGTCCGGAATCGCGGGCCGTGGAACCGTGACGTCTTCAAGAATTGTAGTAGGCCTTACCCTGGCAAGTGAGGTCAGAGCGTTGCGCCGGGCCATAAAAAGCTCTTCGGTTTCTTTTGCGTCCGCGGCCACGCGCAACGTACGGACGTGGTTGGCCTTGCAAGCTTCCTCGATTACGGCCGCCTCCTCCGCAACCACCGCGGGATGGCCATCCGTTTCAATCAAGAGAAGCGCTTCCACCTCGCGAGGCAAGCCGATCCCCACGTGATCTTCCACACAGTTAATGGTGACTGAATCCATCAGTTCGAGAGTGGCGGGAATAACCTTGCGGGATATGATGGCCGAAACCGTACGGGCCGCGTCAAGAATGTTGTCGTATAGAGCGAGGAAAGTCTTCTTGGTTTGAGGTTTAGGGATCAGGCCAAGGACGATCTTGGAAAAAATCCCAATCGTTCCCTCGGTCCCGACCAAAAACTTGGTCAGGTTGTATCCGGCCACATCCTTGGCGCACTTGGTTCCGTACCGGACCTTGTCGCCGTCGATAAGGTAGGTGTCCAGAGAAAGGACGTAGTCGCCGGTCACTCCGTATTTCAAACCTCGCAAGCCACCCGCGTTCTCAGCCACGTTCCCGCCGATGGTCGAGATATTCATACTTCCCGGGTCAGGGGGATAGAAAAGACCTTTGGATTCGACGAGTGCGTGGAGATTGGCTGTAATTACTCCGGGCTCTACCGCAACCCATAGGTCGTTTTCGTCTATTTCGACGATCCGGTTCATGGCCGTGGTGGCTATCAGTATCCCCCCCTTAAGAGGGACAGATCCTCCACTCAACCCTGTGCCGCTCCCCCGTGTGGTGACCGGAAGACCTTCCTTCGCGGCAAATTCCAGGGTCACTTGGATATCTTCTTCTGTCGTGACTCGCACGACCGCGTCGGGTTTGTGGGAGACGAGGGGGGTCGCGTCATAGGAGTAACAGAACAGTTCTGTCTCGGAGGAGAGCACTTTTTCCCTGCCGAGCAGGTCTTCCAACTTTGAGACGAATGGAATCATTGCGGCCGGTCTTCTCGGTGGACTAGTGGTATTACCATACAACCTCTATATCAGTTGTCAAGTAATTTGTAAGACATGTGGCAAAACAACTTGACATACCCGCTGACATGGCCTAAAAATCAAGGTATGAACGGAAAACGTGATACCCCCTCCGAAGGTGTCTTCCGACCAATCCGCCTGGAGCGCATCTCCGAGAAGGTCGCGGGCCAATTGAAAAAAGCGATCAGTGACGGAGTCCTCCGGGTCGGGGAGCGTCTTCCCTCGGAAAGGGAACTTGCCGAACAGATGGGAGTAAGCCGGCCTTCGATTCGAGAAGCGATTCAACAGCTCGAATTGCTTGGCATTGTCGAGACGGTTCACGGCGGTGGGTCTGTTGTCAAGAACCTGACTGAACAGGAAATCAGCAAGCCCATGGAGATAGTCCTGAGGGACGACCGACAACGGGTTCTGGAACTGACCGAAGTCAGGGCGTTCATGGAAGCGTGGGCTGCCAGGCAGGCAGCAAAAAACAGGACTGATGAGGAACTGCGACTAATACGCGGGTTCTTGGAGGAAATGGAGAGGGACCTCGAGAAAGGGCAGATCAGACCTGAAATCGACTTCAAATTTCACGCCGAGATAGCGGCGGCCACTCACAACACGATCTTTGTCCACCTCATTGAAAACATCCACGAGCTTATAAGCTATTCGGTCAAGGTGCACCGGGAGCAGGTCTTCCTTACCCGGGAATCCCAAGAGACGATCTTCAAGCATCACCTCAAGGTCTTCAAGGCCATTCAAGACCAGGATGCCGAAGCCGCTGAAGCCGCCATGAGAGAGCACCTTAATTTCGTAGTCCGAGAATTCAAGAAAAAAATGTTGGCCTGATGACGGCCAGGGAGGCTAGTGGGAGACCGTCGGAACGGCCTTGCCGTACGAAAGGTCTTCTGTGGTGGGGCAAGTGTGTTGGTTTCCGTCCTCGGAAGCAAGTGCTAGACTTGCGAGGAGGCGGCAAATTTGCACGGGGGAGGCTATGTTATGAAAGCGGACGACGTGGTGAGAGAAGAACTTCTCGCGTTGTTAGCGGGTGGTAACGCGCACATGGGCTTCGACGACGTGATTGCTAATTTCCCTTTGGAGCACATCAACACCAAGGCCCCCAATACTCCGTATTCCTTCTGGCATTTCGTGGAACACATCCGTATCGCCCAGTGGGATATCCTGGAATTCATAAGGAACACGCATCACGTTTCACCTGAATATCCGGAAGGTTACCGTCCGCATCCCGACGAAACGACGGACGAGAAGGGGTGGCGGAAGAGCATCGACCAAATGCAAGGCGATCTGAAGGCGCTGAAAGATATAGTCAGGGACAGAAAAACTGACCTGTTCGCCCCGATCCCTCACGCTCCGAATTACACCATTTTCCGTGAAATAGTCCTGGCAGCCGACCACAACGCGTACCATGTAGCCGAAATCGCCATTATGCGCCAAATTCTGGACATCTGGCCTGACGACAGCAAGTACCTCACCGGCAAGCCGGATTAAAACGGCAGCCGGGCCTATTGGCTAAGAGGGAAAAGCATGAGAAAATCCGGGATCATCGCCACTCTTGCCTCAGGAAACCTGTAGGGGAGTTGCACTACGCCGGTGGATTCGAAGGAGCGTGCGGAATGGCACATGCCACCATCATGATAGTGGAAGACCAAAAGACCCTTGCAGAAGTTTTAGCCAACAGCCTGGCCTCACTGGGATATGAAGTTCTCGTCAAAGTCACGACCGGGGAAGCCGCGATCGTTAATGCCGAGGAATTGAATCCTGATCTGGTTCTTATGGATATCGAGTTGGAAGGAGAAATGGACGGCATAGAAGCGGCCGAGCAAATTACCTCGAAATTCAATATCCCGGTGGTATATATGACTGCCCACACGGACGAATCCACATTCCGCCGCTCTACCGAACCGGGCCCCTACGGATTCGTTACCAAGCCCTTTAACATCAAACAACTTCAGTGGACGATAGAATTTGCCCTGTACAAACAAAGAGCCGAAAAACAGTTGAGGCTAAGTGAAGCGAAATTCAGGGACATGGCCGAACTAATGCCGCAAATGCTTTTTGAGGCCGACCTCGGCGGCAAGATCACATTTATCAATAACAGTGGCATTCTAGCCGCGGGTTACACGTGGGAGGATTTTGAGCGTGGTGTGAGTTTCTTCGAAGTAGTGCCTCCTGAGGATCATCCGAAGCTGATCCAGCATATGAGCGAAGTGCGGGGAGGCGGAAGAATTCTTAGCAATGAGTACACGGTCGTGCGAAAGGACGGCACAACTTTCCCGGTAATTGCATACGCCGGTCCGATTGTTCATGACAACGAGGTGACAGGCTTCAGAGGTGTTGCCATTGACACCACTGAATTCAAGGAAATGCAGAAGAGCCTCCAGGAGGCGCGCGATCAGCTTGAACAACGCGTAGCCGAGCGTACAGCAGAACTGGTGGCTGCAAACAAGAGACTCCAAATGGAGATCCAGCAGCGACGCAAGGCCGAAGAGGAAGCACGCGCGAGCGAGCTGCGTTTTAGAGCCATTTTTGAATGTGCTCAGGACTGCATTTATATAAAGGACCACTCCGGCAGGTACACTCTGGTCAATTCCCGCATGGAGAATCTCTTGGGGCTTCCCGGTTCGGAGATAATCGGCAAAACAGATAAGGAGCTTTTCGGGAAGACCGCGGGAGATCATTTGAAGCAAGTTGATTCCCGTGTGCTTCGAGGCGAGATCATCGAGGAAGAACATACTAGGCCGGTGGCAGGGGCCAAGCTCACATTCCTGGATATCAAGGTCCCTTTGCGCGACAGCGACGACGAGGTGGTTGGCATTTGCGGCATATCTCGCGACGTCACCGACCGCAGGAGATCTTTTGCAGCCACTGAACACGGTGAATCCGAATATCCATCGCAGGCCATGCGCACAACATTGGCTATCGCCCGCCGTGTTGCCGAGACTAATAGTACGGTCTTGTTGCTGGGCCCCAGTGGCAGCGGTAAGGATTACCTGGCAAGGTACATCCACGATCATTCCAGCCGCTCGGCTGGTCCGTTTTTTTCGATCAATTCCGCTGCCCTGCCCCCAACGTTGGCGGAATCGGAACTCTTTGGGCATGAGAGCGGATCCTTCACCGGCGCTGCGAGACGCAAGCGAGGACTGGTCGAATTGGCGGAAGGTGGAACTCTTTTTCTCAATGAAATAGCTGAGTTGACCCTGCCACTCCAGACGAAACTGTTAGCCTTTTTGGACACGAAGTCGTTCAGAAGGGTTGGCGGCGACAAGAACCTCTCGGCAAACGTCAGGATAATAGCGGCTACCAACAAAGACTTGGAGGCAGAGGTTGAAGGCGGTCGGTTTCGGCAAGACCTCTTCTTCCGTTTGGATGTCTTTTCCATACGGATTCCTGCCCTGCGCCGGAGGCGCGAAGACATCCCTGTCCTTGTGCAGCAGCTCCTATCTGAAATTGCTAAGGAAATGCAAATATCCGAGGTGCCCGCGGTGGATTCGTCCACTATGGATAAGATGATGGATTACGCGTGGCCGGGAAATGTAAGAGAGCTGCGCAACTTCTTAGAAAAAACTCTGATAGTATCGCGCACCGGGCAGTTTGATGTTACCGAAACGGGCTTTTATAGGTTGGAGCAAGGACGGCGACCGACCGAGATTACCGATTTCGACGAGGGATCGTTCAAGGACACCGTATTCAAGTTGAAGCGGCGGCTCATTGAGGATGCGCTCAAGCGGTCTGGCGGCAAGAGGCATGAAGCGGCCCGCCTCCTTGGCATTAGCCGACACGCTCTCAAAAGGCAAATGAAAACACTGGCATTTGATGAGGAGGAGGATGAGTCGGATTGACTCCGCGGCGCGAGCGGTTTACGCTCCTCAGACCTCTTGATATTACTACCCTTTATTCAGGCACCATTCGATGTGAGTGTTTTGCACTCACCCTCGCTCTCCTCTCAAGGTTCTTTGAGAATTCCATGACCCCACCCCTTCTTTGGTAACTTCTTGATTCGACGGCATGTTTTTGCCATTCCTCCAGGCTGAGCCAATTTGGCACTGAACTTGATAAGAGGTTCCCCCAAAGGCGATGTCGGGTTGACGGCATACGCTCCCTTAAGGGGCAGACAGCAGGATTCGCTGTCTGTCCCGGCACAGCGCCTGACGAGGTCAACGAACCCTCTTCGACGGGGTTTCATAGGACCGCTGGTTAAGGAGCATTAATGTCGGATCTGACAAAATTCAGTTTCAGGAGGCAAGAAATGCAGGCTCAGAATTGTTGGGATCTTCTCAAGTGTGGAAAGCAGGTTGGGTGTCCCGCCCATCCTAATCACGGCAGAGATTGCTTTGCGGTGACAGCGACCATGTGTAGAGGAGAACTACAGGGAAGCTACGACGAAAAGATAGAGAAATGTCGGAGTCTATGCGGCTTCTACAAGGGCATGATGGACGGGAACCTTTAAGGCTGGTAGTGGCGTACGGTGGCCGTGCGGCCCTACTCGACGGCCACCGCTGAACGGTTTTTAGAAAGCGCGGGAGGGTGAATGCCTGAGTTCCAATCGGTTGACCCTGACGCCGCCGTGGTGGGAGACTTGATCCTCGGCTTTGTAGATGCATTTCCGCCACAGGCTAGGGATGTTGCTCTGAAACTCCTGGAATGGAACGGAATTCGAGACGTTCTGGCCGCCAAGTTTTACCCTTTGCAGTCTGTTCTCAGCACTATGCAGGACGTGTCCGAAACATTCGGCTCCAGTATGCTGTTCTGCATAGGGGAGCAGTTCGCGATGAACGCCAAGCTCTCTTCGAACATAGCGTCATTGGAAGCGTGTTTGGCTTCGCTGGACGAAGCTTACCGCCGTGACCACAAAGGGAAAGAAATCGGTTCTTATGAGTACTCCTGCGAAGTGATTGACGGCTACTTGGCAAAGGCAAAAATGGTCTGCAAGACGCCGTATTCCTGCTCCTTTGAACGGGGCATGATCGAAGGCTTTGTTCAACGTCTCAAGCCCACCAATTGCACTGATGTTTTTGTGCGAAGCGTCGAATCCGAGGGATGCAGGAAAAACGGCGGTGCCTCGTGCACATATTTCATTTCCTGGATATTGCGCGTCCCGTAGCAACAGGGAGGTGCTTCCCGGAGGTGCGGGGCCTCGATCGGCGCCCCTCACAGAGAGTCCCCGTGCGGACGCCATCGCCCAAGCTCCCCATCGGCGGCCTTCGATACGTGCCTGTTTTCATGGCTTGATCGCCCCTTCCCCATCTTCTCCTACACGCCAAACAATGCGGAACTCAGGTCAGGGTAATCCGTTATCCGAGTTTTCGCTCGATCTCGAAGACTCCATATGCTCGGTCTTGCATCTAATCTCCAAAGGGGAAGAAACAGAAAAGGAGAAGGCCATGGACTACGCCATTTGGATCATTCTGATATTGGTAGTGGCGGGACTGGGGGGATTCTTCGTGGCGGCACGTGCCGTGCTGAGCAATTGGAGAGTCGGATCGAGGGGTCACGAGGAAGCCGATGCCCGCCAGGGCATCAAGACCGGCATCTATGAGAGATGCTTCAACGAGTGCATGAGTGGTGAGAACTGGGAGCCCGACAAAACCGGCAACTGCGAAACAGTGTGCCGTTCACGAGCTGAGGCCGCACTTAGTGTCGGAGAGGCATAATCCCCGGTTCGTCGCGGGCGAAGAAAGGTCCGAAGCCAAGGCCGGATTCTTAGTTGTGCTGGTGCGCCCGATACGATTCGAACGTACGACCTTCTGATCCGTAGTCAGACGCTCTATCCAACTGAGCTACGGGCGCATCGTTTCTGAGGATGTTATCTTAGCAAGAGGGAACCTTTTTTTCAATAGCAAGCTTGCAGGGGTTGCTACCATTCATCTGCGGGCAGAAAAGAGGTCATCCCCGAACTGCCATGTTTCGCGCGGGTTGTCTCCTCCGCAAGTCTGAACAGTTACGAAGAGTCAGACAAAATCTTTGGCAAAGACTGTCCCAAGTGGTACATTGTAAGAGTGCAGCCCACGCCGAGGCTCCTCGCCACGCGGCACACTGGATTTCCTCCTAATCGCTTTCCAAGGAAGAGAGCCGGTCATGATCTACAAAGTTCCTTTACCTCTCCTGCCTTCTTATCCTACTGAAAACCTTGCGGTCAGAAGCTCGGATTCCGCAGCCCTGGTAAAGGCCGCGCTGGACGATGGCAGCGGCCGAATCAAATCCGTGCAGCTCCTGGCGCCGGGCCGCGGAATAGAAGAACTGCGCGACCTGCCTCCTTCTGTACAAGTAGATCTTTGTTTGACGGAGGCCAGTCCAGACAAAGGAACACTGCTGCCTTGGAGGAAGGTCTTAGAAGGACAAGCTGTGCGGTTGGTGGTGCCTGTGGTCGCGGGCTTCAGCGACGTGGTCAAGGAGGCATTACAGGCAGGTCTAAGGGTTGGGCTCGAAATCGATCAACCACAGACCGGTTTGGTAAAGGAGCTTCAGGACTGCTTTGTCTTCTTCATTCGAGAGGCGGACGTCAAAGAACCTGTGGACCTTTTTTACGGTCTGTTTCGCTCGTTCCTGACCAAAAAAGTGGAGTCGTTATGGCAAATCCAGGAAGAACACCCGGCTTCGTACCGTTACGTAACGGATACCGGAGAAGTGACCCTATCGGAACGCCTGGCGAACGCTACGCAAGGGGCGAACCTGGAAACGTTCATGGCCGATCATAAATTGAATCTTTTCGTTCGTAAGGAAGAATGCTGTTCCTGCCGGTTTTTCAGCCATTGTGAAGGTTACTTCAAATTGCCGAAGGACGGATATTCATGTTCCGCGATTAAGGACTTCCTGAATCAGATTCTGGAGAGTTCCGCAGAACTGAGGGCCGACCTGGCGCAAGCGCCTGATTCGTCCAGGGTGAGTCTCTAACGGAGCCATTCCTCCAATAATGGTCTCAAAAACTTCTCCAAGATCGATTGGTCCCTTGGCAGTTCGTATCGGTCAGCTCCCGCGCCTACTGTCCAACCCAGACCGGGAAAGTTTCCATAGCCTGTTGGATAGGCAAACCCCACGAATTTGTCATCCATCTTGCCGGTCCTGAAGTTCTTGAACTCATAGGTCAAGTACGGCACCCTTTTCTTTATGGACTCGTCAAGTAACGGAAGCTTGATTATAGGGCCCCGGACACTTTCACCGTAAAGGGCCTCACCGGCCGGGTGCACGATGACCTGGTTCTGACCGTTTACCACCCACACCTAGCCGGTCTTGCCGACCGGTACACGCATGATCAATTCGGATAGCCGCGACCATTGGAGGAAGGACATGAGCACCCCTTCCACCTTATTATCCGCTTTCATGGGGACCGCGATGGTGATTGTCCAGCCTTTGGACTTGGGGTCAAGAGAAGTGAGGACGTCGGATTTGTGAAAATCTGAAAAGGCCGGTTTTCCGCCGATCGCGGTCTGGAAAGCCGGGTCACTGGCGAAATCGCGATCAACAAGGCCTGTCGGCGCTGATGCCAAACAGAGGCCTGTTATATCCAGCAGCAGAATTGCTTCGTATGCTCCGGACGCCTTCCGCCATGCCTCCAACGTTTTGCTTGCATTCACTCGCGTACCGGGCGTGGCAAGGGCCTCTCTGAGAGTCTCGCTTAAGCTGGAGCCGACTAGCAATTCGGTGACTCTGGCGTCCATGTACACGTTCAACGCGTTGGATACGCCCTCTGCAATAGCGCAGAGGCCTCGCATAGCAGCCTTGTCCGTCGCGGTAAGGGTGATGCCGGTTTTCTGGCCTTGGCAAAAACCTGGAACCGTGGCCGACAACATCATGGCCACGGCAATGCAGAAAACAGAAATCGTGCTCCTCAGGTTTCTTCCCCCACGACTGCTCTCTTGCTTCTTCACCGCGTCTACCTCCCCGGAATCTGCCTATTAGGTGCCATTAACCCCGCGAAGCGCGGCGTACGGCGCCGGCGCCAAATTGTTGAGCTATTTTCCTGCGTTGTCGTCGCGTTTCAGGCTATGGAAGAAGGAATTTACGGTGCTCCGGGAGAGCACTTGAGCGACAGTCTAGCCTATTCGCACTGGCACCCGTGGTGTGGGCACCGTTTCTCGTCGCATTCGGTTAGCTCGGCCGGCATGTTGTCGAGAAGTCCTCGGTCCTTTAGGAATCCGAAGAAGTCCTTCAAGCCCGGACACCACAAAGTCGGAGCATTGGGCTGACGTGTGGCCACGCACCCGGCTCTGCACAGGCCCACGAACTCGCAGGCGGAACAGATTTCACCCAAGTTCTTTTTGCTCTCACTCAGAAGATTCGCCCACGGATGTTGGACGACTTCATCGAAAGTCATGCTTTCGATGTTCCCTATGCGGCAAAGGTCCTTGTCTTGAAATCTATGGCAAGGGTAAAGGTCTCCCACGGGAGAGATCACCAGATGGAGCTGATTCTCCCTGGGCAAACCATGCTCGCACGATTCAACCGGCTCGCCGAACACAATCCTGCCCCTCCAGTCGCTGAGAGGGAAGATGGTTAAGGCGAAATCGTCATCCTCCCACACCGTCCACAACTTTCTAAGGAATTCTCCCCAATCCTCCGAAGTCAGGCGATAGTCGGGGCCTTGGAAGTCTTCCAGGGGGTGAAACAGGACATTACGAACCCCCAAATTTTTGAAGAAATAGTAGACCTTTTCCACTACTTCAAGCGACCTCTTGTGAACCACATAAATCATGTTCACGCCAAAGCCGTCATCTATCAAACTTAAACAGCCCTGGACCGACTGCTCGTAATAGTCCTTACCGGTGGGTAGCAATCGAGTGGGATGACAAGGGTCTAGACACGCGCCTATGGACCTATCCGAGACAAGATCGAGAACGACATCTCTAACTTCACCCTTGTACAAGCACGCATTCGATTGCATGGCATGCGAGATCTTCGTATTGGGAAAATACTTTCGCTCCAGGTCGAGGACCCCCCTGTAAAACGATGCCCCCATAATCATGGGCTCTCCACCGTGCCAGTTGATGGAAAGTTGTTCGATCCCCTCCTTGGAAGCATAGGAAGCCCACTTCTGAAAAATCGTCTCGACAAGCTCAAGGGACATGCGATTGAGAGGTTTTAATGAGTGGCAATATATGCATTTGGCATTGCAATCGAGGGTGGGTTTGATGAGAAGATCAATGCTTTTCAGGGATGGCTCCAAGCTTGCTCCCATCTTGAGGGTTTCTCCTTCGCCCGTACGGGTCGGGTATCAGTCACACAAACATGTGGCAATAGGGCTTGTCTACGACGGCCAGCCATACGTTGTCTAGGGTGAAAAGCCGCCGATGTCGGCACGCAATCCGACACTCTTCTCCACCGTTGTGGACGGCCCGGGTTCCGACAGACCACTCTCACTCGAAACTATTTGATTCTTTCACCTGCCGGCGGATACGCGGCCGTCAAGCAATCATTATTAGAGACATATGCATCTACATCTGCAGCGGCATCTGCATCTGCAGCGCCAGCACCGCCAACAGCGCCACGATTCCTCAGGCTTTTCAGTGTTGGCGGCATCCGCATCGGTTGAGCTTATCGCACTGCCTAGAAGAGCGATGCCGATTACGGCCCCGGACCACTTGCCAAGGTCTTTGAGAAAATTTCGTCTGGCCTCGTCGTGTTCGCCTGCGGTCACAGACTCGGGAGAAGATGCGTTTTCATTTTCGGCCGGGACATTCGGTTCTTTGTCTTCAAAATCCTTTGACATCACCTTCCCTCCCCTCGATTGAGAGAATCTCAGCAATTCAACTTCTCAAGCGGTCAGCGTGCCCAAAACAATGATCATACTATATATTTTCCATCTTTGAGAAGTCTCGTGTCAACACAAATCTGCACCGCGCACAAACCATGCCCCTGCACGACACCTTTTCTTGAGAAAAGAATCCCGCGTGCCGCGCGGCATGACTGCGCGGCTCGTGTAGTCCGACTTTCCGAACTATTCTCCGGAAATTCAGCGCCCCCAGTGACGGCAGCTCGCGGTCACTCGGAAGAATCCGCTTTTCTTGCCCCGGTGAGGTTCAATCGCGCCTTGGGCAATCACTATAGGATGCACTTGCATCTACAGCGGCACCTGCACCTTGCACATCGCCAGGATTCCTGGGGCTTGCTACGGTCATCCGCGTCCGCATCCGTTGAACCTATCGCACTTCCCACAAGCGCGATGCCGATCGCGATTCCGGACCACTTGCCCAGGTCCTTCAGAAAATCCCTTCTCGCCTTGTCGTGGGTCTCGTCGGACGCAGACTCCGCGGGAGAGACGTCTTCCTTGTTGGCCGCCAGGTTCTTTTCTTTGTCTTCAAAATCTCGTGACATCACCTTCCCCCCTTAACGCTAATAGAACCACAACAGTACAGTCGCTGAAGCACCGATCATATCCAACACCCCAAACATATTATGCATTTTCTACCTGTTGGAAGCGCTGTGTCAACACAAATTTACAGCACGTTGCGTTCACCAGGTTAGGGATGTGGTAAGAGCGAGACCGTCACCGCTATCGCGTCATGTGATTTTCGTTGACAGTTCGTGCTCAGGGAAGCGACTATGTGGCATCATATGCAAGAAAAAGGGGCCCGCGGACAATGCAAGAGGTTCAACTGCTAACCAGAGAAGATATTGTCGAGATAGTCGAACGTGAACTCAAGGGACAGTTCCAAGCTTTCCGGGACGAAATGTTGACCGCGTATAGAGAAGCCGTCGAAGATGCCCTGAGAAGCAATCTCTCTGAAATAGCCGGGACAATCATCGGCCAAGAACTCAAGAGCTTTCGGCAGGAAATACTGGATGCGCTCGCGGAGGCTGTGAGGCAGGTGACGGAAGAGAGATCTTTTTCAGGCGAAGATCCGGGAGACGAGTTTCGGCAGTGAATGGACGGGCAGGCTTCTTCATGAAGTACGATAGTACAAGTCGGAATCAACCTGAAAGGCATTGGGAATGACTTCTACCTGTGGTGCGGACCCGAGGGTCACTAAGACCACGTCAAACCTCGAAAGCGGCGGAGTGCGAAAACGCCTGGCCAGGTAGAACTGGGCCGCTTTGATAATCTGCTGCTGCTTTCGGCGATTAACGGAATGTATGGGATCTAGAGACAAAGCTGACTTTCGCGATCGAACTTCCACGAAAACCAACTCACCGGCTTGGGTGGCAATGATGTCTATCTCACCCAACTTACACCGGAAATTTCTCTCCACCACACGATACCCCTGCCCGAGCAGGTGATCGACGGCAATTTGTTCCGCCTTTTGCCCTCGCTCTCTAGTGGAGATTTCGTTCTGCTCTTTCAATGGATACCTCGGGGGAGATCGAGGAAAATGGCGCGTACGACTCTCCCTACAAACTTCGTCGTGCAAGGAAAGCTGCCCAGCCAGCCATGATATGGAAGTTTTTGGAGAGGGGTGTGGGGAGGCCATTTTTACAAAAAGGGCCTCCCCACAATTCTTAATGCCCGACTTCCAGCATTTTCTCATGGAGGCGCCGCGCCTGAAGAGTAAACGCTTCCAGCCGCGCCTCGATAATCTGGGGGAACGCGTTCCCGTCTGTTTCTATGGCCAGGAAAGGCAGCTTTTGATCGGTCCTCTTCAGTAGAGAAGCAGCGGCTGACGGGTCGTGCCCGTTTCTGCTAAGCACCAGTTCCAGCTTTTCACCCTTCGTGAACTTCTCAGAGAGGATTGATTCGGCCACTCTGGTCGGCATACAGCCAAACGGTCCGATGGATATGATTCCGCAGGCCGGATGAAGGATTTCGTGCAGAGCCGCACCTACAGTCAGAATGGCTTCGCCCGTCAGCATCGGAGACACAAACTTCTCCCCGGCTTGGATCAGGTCTTCCACCTGGAGGACCTCGGGGAAGAAGAGGCCTGACGGAGCGAAAAGGTTGCGGATTTTGCGATCAAAGTATCGTTTGACGTGATAGCGAATCCAGAATGGGATATCGGGGTTTCCTTCGATCCCGTGTTTGATGAGCCAATCCACGTATTTTATCCACTCGCTGGTCTGAGACGTCCGGACGATGAATCCGCGGTCGGCCATTTTCTCCACTAGTTTTTGCAGTGAAATTGGGTCGTTGCGAACATAGATCTCACCGATAAGAGATATTTTGGGTATCTCGGCATACGGCATTTTCAGAGGAATCCGGCCCAGTATTTCGGCAGAGGATTGGATTTGTTTGCGTATTTGCCTCCAGGACTTATGGATCACGCCGACGAGGGCTTCCCACTCCTTGTAGAAGGTCTCCATGGCTGATTCCCGATCCTTCGCAGCCGCCCGTAGGGTTGACCATGTTTCGTACATGACGTCGCCTATGATGATGGCTCGCCACGCGGGCAGCGTGAAGCGATCCCCCAGCCCCATGTAGCCGTTAGCTGCATTAAGCGTGAGCACTGCGGCGTCCGGAATGCGGTGGCGCTCTATCAATCTCCTGCTGAAAACATTGTATTGTCCGAAGCGGCATGGGCCGCCGGCTCCGGGCATGAAATAAGCGGTGACCTCCCCTTCGGGCCTGTCGTTCCAAAAGTAGTTCAACATGGAACCGACAGTAGTTTGCAGGGGCAGGCACTCCTTACAGGTGGAATTCCCGCGGCCTATCTTCAAGACCTCTTCGTCAGCCGGAGGCAGCCCATGCGCGCGTATTCCGACTTTCTGAAACGCGTGTGTAAGGGCCTGATGGGCGAAACGACCCATTGCCGGCAGCACGATCCTCACATTGGGGTCCGACAGCGGCAGGTTTCGACCGTCTGCTGTTGCAATGACAGGTTTGCCCTCGACTATAGCGGTTACAGCGGCTCGGAAGTCTTTCTTGACCGCCTGGATTTGTTTCCTGCTCTCAAGCTCTCGATAATGCCTCACTATGTCGAGGAACGCCTCTATGCGGGTTTCAAGGCCTGCGTCCGCGGTGTGACTGTCTAGCTCCAGGGTCAAGGACGGCTTGCGTCCCATTTCATCCCGGAAATAGCCCACAACAAATGAGTCCGGACCACACGAGAAATTGCTGATGTACGTTCCGAACAGCCGAGGATGGTTCCGGACTAACCTCGCGGCTTTGAGAATCATGCGCCCCATGGACCAGTACATGGTTGCCGCATCATCCAGCTCCTGATCTTCGAAGGGGAGCATGTCAAAGGGGATAACGCGATAGCCTCTTGAAGCGAATTTGCCCGGTATTCCCTTGTGGGCCTCTGAAGCGAACGCGTTGTACGGGCGGCCGAAGAGCACCACAGCGACCGCGTCCGGGTCTTTATCAATTTCAAGCAATATTTCCGCACCCTTCGAGCGAAGCTCTTCTTGATAGGCGCGTTGAGCCGCCATGCCCGCGGTAAAGGCGCGCGCTCCGTCCTGTTCCTTACCTCCCAGTTCCGATCCAATCTTGAAGAACTCCGATTTCTTGCCGTCGAATCCTCGACTCAGGTCAAGATAGGGCCTGATTACCTTTTTCGACTGGCTGAGGTCAAAGGTCGTGGAAAGGTAATAGGTCTCACCTTGCACGAACACGCAAGTACAAGTGTTGTGATTGTCCTGGTCCGTAGGGACGCCCCTTATGTGCGGCAGAAACAGGACATCCGGATTCTTCTGGAGAAGATCGGACATGAATCCGTGAGCAATCTCGACAGGAAAGCAAAAAGCCGCTCCCTGCTGATCCACGCCCGCGGGATCGACCTCGTCGGGGAGGACCACTCTGTAGCCCAATTCCTTGAAAAACGCATTGAAGAAAGGAAAGTACGTATTCATTAGGAATGAGCGGTTCATTCCGATTGTGGGCCTATTGTCGTCAGGGCTCGCTGCCGCCAGGTCTCGAAAAACCAGCTTTTGGCGGTAGTCCACCATGTCCAACGTGGTCTTGTCGAAGTCCACGTGCCGTATGAGATTAACGTACCGGTTGCAGGCTCCCCCGAAGGGATAGGTCTTGTCCTCGATTTCGATTCTGGCAATTTCACAGCGGCGGTCGCATTTTTCCTTACCGCCACCGCAGACAAAGGGCTTCTTGTGAATCACCGCCCGCGCGGCCAGCCGTTCCAGATCGAAGGGAGACTCCTGCAGAAGGCCTCTCTCTATTCTTCGTTCAACCTCCAAAGCCACCCCGAACGCGCCCATCAGTCCGGGTTCCGGAGGGACAACGATCTCTTTACCCGTCAAAGCAGCCATGGCAGCTGGAATCGCTTCATTGTAGCAGACCCCGCCCTGCATGAAGACTTTCTTCCCGACCGGTCTGTTTCCTTTGACCCGGTTGGAGTAGTTCATGCAAATCGAGTAGACGAGCCCTGCCACGATGTCATTTACAGGTATGCCCTCCTGGGCCGCGCTCTTAATGTCGGACCCGATGAATGCAGCGCATTGATCGTTGAAATTGGGCGGATTGGCGCCGGTGTACGCGACCTTCCCGATGTCCGTGACTTTAAGCCCCAGGCTCTCTTTGGCGGACTCCTCCAGAAACGACCCGGTCCCCGCGCTGCACGCCTCGTTCATGGCATAGTCGCTGGGTACGCCGTTGGTAATATAGGTGTATTTCGCATCCTGGCCGCCGATTTCAAATATCGTGTCCACCTCGGGGTCGAAGTGTACCGCCGCGGCCGCGTGAGCTATGATTTCATTTATCACGCCGTCCGTCATTGCATGAAGTCCGGCTATCTGGCGCCCTGAACCCGTAACGCCAAGCCCCACGATCTCGATCGGCACTTCGATCTGATCCGCCAGACTCCGATAAACCTTTCGTGAAGCGCCCACCGGGTCGCCATCAGTGCGGAGGTAATCAGCAGCCAGAATGGCCTTGTCGCTGCATCTCATGATCACGCCTTTTGTGGTTGTAGAACCCACATCCAGGCCTAGAATAGTGCGATCGCCCGAATGAGCCTTGCCCCGGGGCCGGTCTTTGAAGTGCACCAGATGCTTGAAATCGGCCAGCGGCTTAAGGTATCCGAAGGCTGAGCTTTTTCTTTGGAACACGTCTTCTGAAGCAGTGTAAGGGATTGTTGGGTTGTCAAGCGCCCATAGGGCCGCTCCAAGTGCTTCGAAATAGGGGGCCTCTTCAGGAATGAGCAGGTTCTCGATCTCATGACCGAGGTAATGGATCATTGTTTGGTTGCGAGACGAACCGCCGACCAGAGCGACGCTCTTCTTTGGCAGTTTCTTCAGCAATTCAACGATCTTGCCGGCCATCATCTTGGCCAGGCCGGCCACCACCTGGTCTTTTGGAACTCCTTTGTTCAAAGCGTGGGTGCAATCGCTCTTGCAGAACACAGAGCACCTGCCTGAAACCTTGTGGGGGTGCTCCGAGATGCCCAAAGCCGCCACCTCGTCCAGGGTGATGTTCATTCTTCCGATTTGCTGAAGAAAGAACTCGCCGGTGCCGGATGCGCATTTATTGCCGGTTTGTATTCCTTGAATCCTGCCGTCCTCATCCAAATGATAGACAAGAAAGGTTTCCCCACCAGCGCTCACTACCACTCTGAACTCGTCATTATCCAGAACGTGGGCCACGGCTCTTTCCATGGCCTCGGGCTCCGAAATGGTGGTGAGCTTAACGAAGTTGATGAACTTCCGGCCGGTGACGGCTATGCGGAGGTCACGGACTTGGGGGACCTCTTTCAGGGTCTCAAGCAGGATTTTTCGAGGATTGCCTTCGTGGGTTATGGTCGCTGTGTCCAGTACGGTAATCGCCTGACCTTCCCTTCGCAGGCGGACCATGCTCAGGGTAGACGCTCCCAAACAAATTCCCAGAGTTTCCATGCAACGACTCTCCAGTTCAGTGGGGGCAACAATTGTTGACCTAGTACAACTCCAAAGTATAGTCTACGGAGCCATCGGCTGCAACCGTCTATCTTCTTTCCTCATTTGTAATGGGTTAACAAACCGCTGTTATGTTGGTTGGGATATCGTACCGGGCAAATCCCCGCAACCGCCTTGAGCAAATCGACGATGACGGACGTGCGGGCACACGTCATTCTCGCTGCCGTGGGATAGCGTCGGATTCTGAGGCCTAAATTCAGGCGTCCGGTTGTCTGTGTACGGCGGACAATGTCGGCTTATCGGCAATGTACCACCCAAAAGCGTTCCAAAGAGACTTGTCTGCGGTCACAGCAAATCCGGCCTGGCGAAGACTTGACATGAACTCTATGTGGTCAAACCGGTCGGACGTAGGATGATCGAGCAGCCTCCGCCACAGAGGATGGAAGATGAACGCCCGAAGGACTTCCTCCGCGTAGAACCGGCCGCCGGGCTTCAGAACGCGGAACACCTCGGCTATAGCCTTCCGCCAGTCAGGAATATGGTGGATGATACCGAAGTCGAAGACCGTGTCGTAGGCCGAATCCGGGGCCTCGATGGCACTCGCGTCGCCAACCCACAGTCTCAGTTTGTCGCCGCGGCTCTTCAGCCGTTTGCCTGCCAGCTCGACCATTTTCGGATCGAGGTCGAATGCATCGACCGTTGTGGCGGAAAATTCATCGAATATGATTTCAGCCCCCACCCCGCGGCCGCACCCGATTTCGAGCGCATGTCCCGCGGCCGCCGAGCCACCCATTCTCAGGAAGCGCCGCGCCTCGAAGCGCCTTTGGATCAGGGAGCGGAGGGGGTTGTTCATAGCGAGGAATTCGAACCTGTTCAATATCATGACCCAGTCCCCTACTTCGTAAACTTACGAAGGATGCTGTCCAGAAGCCGTTTGGACACTTCAAGCGCCCGTCAGCTTGGCAATCTCCTGCGGATCGCGGCTCCCTTGAAAAAAATTGGTCGGGGCTTCAGCCTGCTTCGTTGGGATGTGCTGAATGTTCATTTGTCCCGCTCTCCTTGCGCTGTGCGAGTCGCGGTTCGCTTATCACCGAATATCGTCGCCGCTCCCACGAGTGGGACGCATCCCTGCCAGAAAGAGGTCAACCGTAGTTCTCACCATTCTTTCTACGTTTATCTCTCCCAGAAAAGGTAGTCTCACCTCCTGCGACGGTATGACGATGACGCCGGTTATTGCCGACCAAAGTGCCGTGGCTGTCGACCTGGTGTCATCTACTTCAATGTCTCCTTCCGACGCCGCTTGGCGCAGAAGCCTGTCCACGATTGTCAGCGCCGCTTGCCCCGTATTCCCCCAGCGATCGATGAGGTCCTGCGAGATCTTGCCGGTATAGCTCTCATGGGGAATGACGAACATGAAACGGAAGGACTCGGGCTGAGCCTCAAAGAACCGATAGTATGCCAGTGCCAGGTTATGAAGCTGATCGATCGCTCGCATCCGGGGTTCCAGCGCGTCCTGGAGAGCGGCGAGTAAATTCTCGGTGGCCCTGAGCAGGAGTGCGAAGGCGACTTCCTCTTTGCTGGCGAAATAAAGATAGAGCGTTCCTTTGGCCAAATTGCACATGCGGGCAATATCGTTCATGGTCGTTCCGGCGATTCCCTTTAGAAGGAAAGATTTCCGGGCAGCCTCGAGGATTGAGGTCCTCCTGGCCTCAGCCTCCTTTTTTCGCCTAAGTTGCGTGTTTGGCCTGTTCATATGATGAGCTTTCTCCGAAACCAAGCCCTGCTAGGTTTAGGCGGGCCCTTTGAGTGATGACCTACGGTCATATCATGACCGATGGTCAGTTGGCAAGAACAACTTTGTACGCGTCCACCGGGTTCCCGCGTTTTACGAGGTGCGTGCTTTGAGGCTGCAGGGGAGACGCCTGGATCCCTCTTTGCCTCTCTCCTATCGTAATTCTCTCGGGTCGCAATCGTTCTAGTGAACACTTGCTTTACAAAAGAGCGTTGGACCGTTAATCTTCACTATTATGAGCAGTAATCGAATTTCCCGTAGGTTCGTGCAGGAAAAAGCATGAAGATACTTGTGACCGGCGGATGTGGCTTCTTGGGCTCAAACGTATGCGAATACTACGTCAAAAGAGGCGCTGAGGTCGTCAGTCTGGACAGCATGACCAAGTACGAATTGGAGCGCACCGGTTATGCGGCAGATACGGCAAGAGACTACAATTGGAATGCGCTCGCGGCCCTGGGAGTTCGGATGGTGCGGGAAGATATCCGCAACCCCGAGGCCGTTCTGGACTATTCTACAGGCTGTGACTACATCGTTCATACCGCGGCTCAGCCGGCAATGACCATCAGTTGGGAGGATCCAAGGCTGGATTTCTCCACAAACGTCTACGGAACATTCAATGTGCTGGAAGCCGCGCGAAGACACCAGATTCCGATAGCGTCTTGCGCCACTATCCACATATACGGCAATGCGATAAACCACACTCTGACGGAAAGCGAGACCCGATATGTGAGGTCACCAGCCGCCATCGACGAGAATCACCCCACTATGGAGGGGAATCTGTCCCCGCTCCATGCCTCCAAGATGGCAGGAGACGTTTACGTACGCACCTATGCCAAGGTCTACGGGCTCAAGGCAGCCAGCTTTCGGCTCACCGGAATCTATGGACCGCGGCAGTTCGGGGGAGAAGATCACGGATGGGTGGCGAATTTCTCTATCCGAGCTGTTCTGGGGTGGCCGCTCACCATTTTTGGAACAGGCAAACAGCTCCGTGACATACTT
The DNA here is from genome assembly GCA_016212925.1 of Desulfomonile tiedjei. Lineage (NCBI taxonomy): Bacteria > Pseudomonadati > Thermodesulfobacteriota > Desulfomonilia > Desulfomonilales > Desulfomonilaceae > Desulfomonile > Desulfomonile tiedjei. The sequence goes on along the minus strand of JACRDF010000006.1, from coordinate 140,242 downwards.
TACGCGGATGACGCTGCAGAAGCGTTCCAGGCCTTCTATGAATCCCAGGAACCGGGGTTCTACAACATAGGCGGAGGAGAACCCTGCGCCATATCCTTGTTGGAGTGCATCGAGACCATCAAGGAATGCTGTGGTCGAGAAGTCTCAGTGAGACACGAACAGGAAAGATACGGCGATCTTAGGTACTTTGTCTGCGACATTGGCAAAGCAAAGGACGCTCTGAACTGGGAACCCAAGGTGCGTCCACGACAGGGCGTTGAAAGACTGATCCAGTGGATAAACCAAAATAGAAACCTCTTCGCGACAGGCTGACAACGGACAACGTTTTGGGCAATCGCGTGCATCTTTTGCAGCAACGGATCCTCCCCGCGTAGGGGCACGGCATGCCGTGCCTCTACCGCCTATCTCAGCGCCGGGATTGTCTGAATCTCAATAAATCATCGGTTTAGCGGCCCACATGGACACAAGACGATTAAAACTACTACCCCTGGCCAAATACAAGCTCAGGTATTTGGCCCATTGGCTGCTGGACCGCAAGGACTGGCGCAACGCTCGTTCTTACATCTGGGCCACGCTCTTTTCCAGGGATGCGGGACTAGCTCTCCAGGACACTCTTTACAGGCTCTTTCCTTTGCTCGGTCCGTATCCGCGGCAACTGGAAATAGAAGTCACCACAGCGTGCAATCTCAAATGCACAATATGCGAGCACACCTATTGGACCGAAAAGCCCAGCCATATGAGCTTCGACGAATTCAAAAGGATCATAGACCAATTTCCGGGGCTGCGATGGGTCGGGATGACAGGCATAGGCTCCGGCTTCCTCAATCCTGAATACATGCGGATGCTGCGCTTTCTGAAGGAAGAGAAGCGGAGCTTTGTCGAGTTTTTCGACCATTTCTATCTTTTGGACGAGGCCACATCCACGGAACTGATTCGCATGGGAATCAACAAAATATGGGTATCCTTGGAATCCGCGCACAAGGAGTCGTACAACAAGATAAGGGTAGGTTCCGACTTCGACACGGTCATCCGCAACTTGCAATCCATGATGCGAGCCAAAAGGGTCATGAAGTCCCCCATACCCGAACTCTGGTTCCATTTCATCATTAACAAGCACAACGTAGACGAAATGGAAGACTACGTGGATCTCGTAGCGGACCTTGCCAAAGAAGAGCGCGGTTTGAGCGTTCCTATCATATATTGGACCAACCTGCTGCCTTTTGAGGAGGTGGAAGCTCTTGTTGCGCGTCCCGAGCGATCGCGCATGCTGGAGATTGAAAGGCTTTGTAGAGACAGAGGAATATTCTCAGTGGTAAATGAGAACGTTGCCTGCGACAAGCCCATGAGTTCCTGCACCAAGTGGAATGAACCGTTTGTATTGGTCACCGGCCATCTTCAACCATGTTGCGCCCTGAACGAAGCGAATGATCGGCGGTATCAAGAAGAGCACGCATTCCTGAACATTCTGGAGGTTGATTTCAAACGGTGGTGGCATTCCGATGCGAAGTGGGAATTCATCGCAAACCTGAAGCAAGGCAAAGTCAATCCCGTGTGCAAGAACTGCCATATTTTCAAACATCCGGACGCGGAGGAAAGCGTTTCCATACGAGACTATGAACGTCGGAAGGCTCGCTCCGGAGAGAAAGGATGAAGGCGAGAAAGGAATGGCGGGGAGGACCTTTTTGTAAAAAGGTCTCTCCCCGCACCCCTCCCCAAAAACTTTCATAGCCTGTCCGCTGGGCAGCTTCCGCTTGCAGCGGTGCCTGTCCAGCGGACAAGATATGGCATTCCTTTAAAGGAGCGGAGCAAAACCTTTGTCCGTGTAGAAGTTTTCTCATTTGCCTCCTTTCGTACGAGCATTTGACTTGAGGATCATTCACGTCACCAACTATTTCCGTGACACCCATTCGCACGTAGGTGGAGCCGAGCAGGCATGTTTTCGGTCGGCAATGCTGGCGCGCAGTCACGGTTATTCCTCGTCGATCGTGGCCACAAAACCCGACAGAGCGGACCGCTGCGAATTCGATTTCCAATCCGTCCCTATAATCGAGGACTTCGTCCCCTCCTTCCTCAAGCAATACGTGGAAGCGGCCAAATGGTATTCATTTCAGTACGACCCCATCGCGCGAAACGCTTTCCGGAGAATCCTACGAAGAAATGACGCGGAAATAGTGCATTTCCACAATTTCCAGTTTATGACGTTGAGCCTCATTTCCGCAGCCAGGGAAGCCGGTAAGAAGATCTTCGTGTCCATTTACGACTATTGGCTTTTCTGTCCCACTGTCATGCTGGTAGACCCTGATAAGCAGTTTTGTGCTCGAGGCCACGGCTCGTGGTGCGTTGAGTGCTTGCCGAAAAAACTTCGTGCTTTTCAACGCTTTCTACTGTCCTTTCGCAGGAGAGTTGTCGATCATTACCTGTACATGGTAGACGGATTTCACGTTCTGTCCGAACATTCCGGGGCCGTGCTCGAAGGCTACGGCATAGCGAAAGACAAGATTCACGTAGTGCCGCTTACTTTGCCAATGGAATTCAGATCGATCCCGGAATCTGATAGCAACCCCGAACCTTACACGATACTGTTTGCCGGGTGGCTGAATGAGCGAAAGGGCCTCCACAGACTTCTTCAGGCAATGCCCCCTGTGCTGAAAGAGTTTCCTCAAGCCAAGCTGATCGCAATCGGAGGGAAGGTTCGTTTTGGCGACGCGTACGAGAAGAGGTTGAATGAAATCATTGACAGCAATGGATTCAGAGATCGGGTGACCTTCACGGGACATTTGCAACCCGCAGTGATAAAGGAATATATTCGGAACTCAACAATGGTGGTCATACCGGAACAATACGAAAACATGTCGCCTCTTTTGATGATCGAGGCCATGTCAATGGCAAAACCCGTTGTTATAAGCCGAGCCGGCGGCATTCCGGAATTCATTGAAAATGGAGTGAACGGCTGGCTCGCGGATCCGCTGGACCCTAAGGATTTTGCTGATAGAATCATTTGCGTCTTCCGTGATCCCGATGGCGCAAAAGCGATGGGCGAGAGGGCTCGTCAAAGAATCCTCGCGAAATGCGATGACGAGAATATCTGGGAAAAGACCCGGCGTATGTACGAGAGCTAATTACGAGGCGAATTCTTTTGTGTGAGAAAGGGGTTTCCCCTATGTCCTCACAAGGCGGTGGAAACTTGAAGGCATTGATTTTAGCAGGTGGGCGGGGCAGCCGTATGGAAGAACTCTCCGAGACGGAGAACAAGTGTATGCTGAGCCTTCACGGCAAGCGCCTCATAGAATACAGCCTGGAAAATGCAGCCGCTATTGAAGACGTATCCGAGATCGTCATCGTGGTCGGTTATCGGGCCGAGAGCATTATCAACTCATTCGGCACCGGTTATAGGGGCAAGAGGATTTCGTACGTTATCCAAAAGGACTTGCGGGGTTTGGTGAGCGCAATGGAAAGCGCCCGGAATTATCTTGATGGAACCGACTTCTTCCTTTTCCTCGCTGATGAGGTCATCCTGGGCGGCCGTCATGCACATATGCTAGAACTCTTCAAGGAGGAAGACCTTTTCTGCGTATGCGGTGTTCATCCCCAGTCGGACTTGAACCTCATCAAGCGAACCTATTCCCTGATTTACGGCCCTGACAATCGAATATACAGGCTCATCGAGAAACCGCGCAAGCCGTTCAATCCACTCATGGGAACGGGAAATATCCTTTTCAGAAACGCGATCTTCGACTATTTGGATCTGACGCCCATTAATCCCAGTCGCGGGGAAAAAGAATTACCCGATCTGATCCAGTGCGCGATAGACGACGGCGAGAGGGTAAAGCTCTTTGAGGTCTGCGACCAGTACATTAACGTCAATTCACCCGAAGAATGGAAAATGGCCGAAAGCGGCTGGCCGCTCGGGGCGAAATGAAGGCGAACTTGCGCTATGGCTCGAATCTCTTCCTGTCGGGGCAACGTCAATGATTAGGCGGCTTGTGCATGAACGTTTGGGTTCGTTGACCCGATCAACGATTTTCTCCAAACTTCTATGGAGGGACATCTCCGATGACTACACCAGAACTTTGTCTTCGGTTATCGGAGGATGGTTCAATCCCGGGAACCTGTTCTGTTTTGATTATGCCATTGGCAATTTGCCCTCAGAGTCCCCGATTGTCGAAATCGGTTCATTCTGCGGTCTTTCAACTAACCTCATCAATTACTACAAAGCCAGACACAAGGTCGTCAATCCGCTGATTTGCTGCGATAAATGGACCACACATTCCGGAGACTCGACCATAGCCGGGTCCCGGTTGACAGAGCGCGACCTGGCCGCCTTTATGAGAGAAGCTTACATGAACAGTACACGCGCGTTCAGCAAGGAGGACTTGCCTTACGGCGTCGAGATGTTTTCTGGTCCTTTTTTTGAGGCCTGGCAAGAGCGAAAGGTCCTCAACGATGTTACCGGACGCCCTGTTCAATTAGGTGGTGGAATCAGTTTTTGTTTTGTGGACGGCGGGCACGACTACCCGGTTGTCAAGCAAGACTTTGATAATGTTCATAAATTACTCGACAAAGGCGGTTTCATACTCTTTGACGACTCCTCGATGTTTTCTCCATTTCAAGGCGTGCGAAAGGTTGTTCACGAGGTGAAGTTCAGTCCGGATTACGAACTCGTAATGCGGAATCCCAATTACATGTTTCGGAAGAAATAGGGGATCGGTCGTGCTCCGCCTTCTTGGCTGTGGAGAAATTCTATCCGATGGACCTCATGTCGCGCGCAAGGCATTTTAGCCCCTGCACTTGATCCTGGGCCGCCCTTTTCTGTCCGTACTGCTGTCCGCCTGAAAAAAACCCCAATTCCAATTTACCATTGTAATGATGAACAGATACAGGAAGCGCAGGCTTTTACCGATCCGTCGAGACTTCAGATAGAACCATAGGAACATGAGTGGCCACGGCAAGAAGATTATGGGCCAGAAGCGAGGGTCCCACGACAAAAGCCCTATGAAAGCAGCCAGTCCGATTAGGAGAGCAACCGGCACGAAATGTAACTTGCGGAAGAAGCCGTATTTTTTGACAAGGTACCATTGGGACGCGCCGTAACGGCGCATCATCCTCCCAAAATCTCGGTAAGTTTTGGGCCGGTAGTGGCCGACGCAGGCTTCCGGATTGAAGATCAATTTGTACCCGCGGCGCCGAATCTTAAGATCAAGGTCCACGTCTTCTCCCGGCCACAGCGATTCATCGAATCCACCGACCTCTTCCAGGACCTTTTTGCGGTACATTGAATTGCAGGTGGGGTTGTGTTCGGTTTCTTTCAATCGACTGCCGGTCTTTATGTACCCCGTCATGAAGCCGATGCTCTTCAGGAAATCCTGGATGAGCCGCCCTGTCTCGGTTTCATCTTCCGGGCTTTTCTGATCTCCCCCAACCCCGGCAACATCGGGTCCGGTGAACCCTTTCTCCAATTCGGTCAACCAATTCTTGTCCACGATGCAGTCCGCGTCCGTGAAAGCCACCAACTTACCACTAGCCGCCCCAACACCCACATTCCTCGCCCTCGAAGGTCCGCCTTGCGATACCCGCATTACTTTCAACGAAAATCCGGCGGGAAGTTCCTTGTGAAAAGAAGTTGCCTCCGGAGCCCCTTCAAAAAACTCCATATCTCGACCGCTGGAAGGTTTCCGCTCATTGCGGAAGCTTTCCAGCGGACATGATATAGAAGTTTTTGGGGAGGGGTCTGGGGAGGCCCTTTTTACAAAAAGGGCCTCCCCAGAATCTTCTGCCCGGGATTCACAGATCTTTGCGGTTTCGTCAGTGGAGCCGTCGTCGATGATAATTACTTCAAAGTCGTTGCGGTCCAGGGCCGCGAGGGAATCGAGGCATTTTCCAATGGTTTCCTTGGAATTACGGGCAGGTATGACGACCGATATTCTCGGCCTGGGGGGTTCCATTGCTTATGCTGCCCTTATCCTGCTACGCCTTTCGTTCCACAGGTACGACAGAAAGTTCTTCGCGCCCCGAAGCTTGCGGTACAAGTCGGACCGGCTGCGCGTCTGAAGGAGGAATTTCAGCATGTAAGACGGCCGAAAATAGAAACTCCTCAGCCCGCGGTCTACAGCTTCCTTTATGCTTTCTCTGCTCAAACCGGGACAGTTGAGCACAGCGGCTTGTTCGCCATCGTCTAACCATGCGTCCCATTGTTCAGTGGTCAGCCAGCCTTGCTCCCGGCAATAATCAAAATAGTGCGTGCCCGGAAACGGCACCGCGCCGGAAAACTGGACCGTGTGCAGTCCCAGACTGAGAGCGAACCTTATGGTACGGTCCATGGTCTGCTCCGTCTCTCCCGGAAATCCGAGGACAAAGCACCCGTGCACGTCTATCCTTGTCTTGTTCGCCAACTCCATGAAACGCCTGGCATGATCCACTGTTTCTCTTTTGTGCATACGAGTCAACACGTCGTCATCGCCTGATTCGAATCCCACCAACAATTCGCGACAACCCGCGCGCTTGAGCAACCGGAACAACTCTTCATCTGCCGTATCTGTCCGAGCGTTGACAGAAAACGTAATTTTGAGCCCTCTCCGCAATATCTCCTCGCAAATCGCCATCGCATTGGATTTGATCAGAGTGAATGTGTCATCCTCGAAAAAGAATTCACCGCCTCGAACCACCTGCGGGCAGACCTTGATGTCGTGTTCGATCTCATCGACTACGCGCTCGGGAGACCGCAGCCTTATCTTTTGTCCGTGCATCACTTGCGGCCACAAGCAGAAAACGCACCCGTGAGGACACCCCCGGCCTGAAAAAATATCAATGTAAGGATAAAGCTTGGACCCGTCGAAATACTGCATCAAGTCGAGATGATGCCAGGCGGGAAACGGCAGGTCGTCCAGGTTTTGTATCAAAGGCCTCGGTTCGCTTCGCTTCGGGATTCCGTCTTCCAGGAAACAGATCCCCTCCACCGCCTGGGGTTTGTCGAAATGCCTTATCGCATCAAGCACCGTGTAGTCATATTCGCCTATGCAGATAATGTCTACCGCGCCTGCCGCGATTTTTAGGGTCTCTTCAGGGACCGCGGACGCGTGGGGCCCCACCATGATGACTCCGGCCACTCCTGCGTCCTTGCAAATTGAAGCGCATTCAATGTCCGAGTATATCGACGGCGTGGTCGAGTCCAGCACCACGTAGTCAGGGCGTTCTGCCTTTAAGAGTGGTTTCAGGTCCTCTTTGCCCCAGTTCATGGCCGGGAAATCGAACAATTTTACGTTAAACCGAGCTTCTTCCAGTACCGCCGTGGCATATGCCAGCCAGTCCGGCGCCCTGAGAACACGGCCACGCGTTCGCGCCGCCCACCGCTGGGTTCGGTTGAATCCGGGCACGTAGGGTTCGTTTATAACAAGGACTTTAATGCTCAAGAATGCACCTTAGCCTCTGAAGCCATTTGGATCATCCGCGCCAACCATCGCTTCATCGGATTCAGCGGGACTGTGGAGCTTGAACATTCCGAGGAAAAAGGAAGAAAACACCACCTGAAAGCCGATTGCGATCACAGTGGTGGCCACGAAGACTGCATGGGTAGATCCCAGGTACCCCATGTCCCTTGCCAACCACGTGGTCAGAATGGCTATATCTGCGATCACGCCGAGCCATATCATCAACCCGCCCACCACGATACCGGCCTCCAAAGTGAACCAACTGAGTAACCTGCCGAAAAACCGCCCGCTCATCTCAAAGGAATCGTTCATCGCGAAGGCCTTTGCAAATGCGCCTAAAGAGAGTATCTGGAGCCCCAGCATCGAAAATAAGCATCCTAGGGCCAACCAGTGCACGCCCATATAGAACCCCTTGATGAAAACCGGGCCTCTCAAGAGCATAATCTGCAAAACAGCTCCTACGATGAAGAAAAGACCGCCGGGGATGAGATAAAGATAATCGGGGGCGTAAAAGAGCAGAAGCCGCAGAGTGCGCCAACCGTCCCGGAAAGATCTTAAATGAGGTGGCCTGGATCGGCCGTCTACGTGAAGAGTAATCGGCACCTCAGTAATTTTCATCCTCTGGTTGGAAGCCTTGATGATCATCTCGATGGCAAATTCCATACCAACCGCCTGCACGTTGAGCTTGCTAAAGGCCTCCTTGGAAAACCCGCGCATGCCACAGTAGGCGTCGCTGACACCGGTTCGGAAAAATAGGTTCATGGTGCCTGACAGGAACGGGTTCCCGAAAAACCTGTGCAAGGGAGGCATTGCGCCGGGGAGGATGGTTCCCTTGAGCCTCGTCCCCATGACCAGATCGTAACCCTGCCGCAGCTTTTCGATGAACGGCCCCATGCCGCTCCAGTCATAAGAATCGTCGCAGTCGGCCATGATGCAGTAGCGGCCGCGCGCTGACTTGATCGCAGCTTTTAGCGCCGCACCGTACCCCTTGCGAGGCTCAGTTACGACCCGTGCCCCCAACGATTCGGCGATTTGAACGGATCTATCCGTGGAGCCGTTGTCTCCCACCACCACTTCGCCCCTTATCCCAAGAGCTGCGAAGCAGTTCATCGCCTTTCCAATACAGGACGCCACGGTCTCTTCCTCGTCGAGACACGGCATAATAGCTGAAACTTCGATGTCCTGGTCCGGAACGGACATACATTATCTCCATGCAAACGGTATTAACTTTTGATTATGGGGGAAAACGCCCTATTTTTTCAAGGAGTTTGCCACGCGATAGGTCCTAAGCCGGCAATATGCGATCGGGAGGCTATCTCAAAAGTCCAATCCGATTGACGCCAGCCTTTGCTTCATTCTATAGCGGCTGTTCTTCAAGGTTTCAAGACCACCCTGCGCCCGGTACGGTACCGCAATGGCCGGCCCCAGCCATTAACGAGCGCCGCTGATTTCAGGGGACTTTCCGGAATTCGGTCCGCGAGAGATCTCGCCCAGGTAGGAACCCGGAAATTTGAGCACCGGAGTTACGGTGTACGATGCGAGGGCGCCGTCATGAAGCGATGTCCAGAAACGGTTCGGAAAGACGGCAAATACGCGCTTTCCCTTAGTTAGATAGAACTCCACGATCTTGGGAAAGTCCGCGAAGTTGTCTTGGCTGGGAAGCGCGATCCTGACCCTGTCCTGCTCGATCAACCTCATGAACGGATCTATGAAGGGAGCAGTGAAAAGGATCGAATCAGCAGGAACAACTTGGAGCGCCTGCCCGCCTATTGAGTAGTTTATGGCTCTTTGCCCCCGGTGTCTGGGGTAATCGTACAAGAAAGCTACGGCCGCGGACCAACTCATTGCAGCCGTCAGCACAACCCACCCCGCACTGCGTAAGACGTTCGCTCCCTCAGACTTCAGGAGAAAGCCTGCGGCCAAGAGCACTAGGAGACACCCAGCCATCAACAGCGGCAGCAACAGAAGGGTGAACTCTAAGGTCTGTAAGTCTGTGGTCAATTCCTCCGTCAACAGGAAATAAGTCGCCAACGTCGCGAACGACACCAGCAGAAATGTGCTCCAGCGAAAAGGACATCCCCATTGAACGCCCAATTCCCTGATAGCGTACGCGGACAGGATGGCGACAAATGGCAATAACGTGGTGAAATAACGATAATTAAGGCACAACCCCCCGTACTCGTGGGGATTGTAACAATAGAACGCGGTCACTGAGATCGGTACAAGCAAGAGCAAACTCAAGGGCATGAAGTCTTTGTCCCCGCGCAAAATTCTCACCACCGGAATCATGAGTATCGCGAGGAAAGGCAGGCTTTGCAGAAGGGCCTTTTTGTGGGCACCGAGGTAGATTACCCCTCCCCCGGGAGTCCTACCGGCTGCCGGCATAGCGTAATTCGGGTCGAGAGCGCGGATATCTATCAGCGACGTGTAAAGATTGTTAAGCATCTGGTTCACGTGTGGCCCGGTTTCCGGTAGAACGGCCAACAAACAGGCTGCCACGACACCCGCAACAAGTATTTTGTTCCTGTGAACGCGAACCCGGTTAACGAATGGGCCACGCGTGACCACCCATGCTGCCGTCACGACGGCCAAAAAAGCCAAGGTCGTGTAAACAGGAATCTGACTGCCGTCCCCGTAAGACAAGGGGGTCAGCTGGCCGAATTTTTTCAGATTTGTGACGGCCAACACGCTGAGCCCCGGAACGGCCCCCACGGCAACAGCGAAGGCTTCGGCGAAGCGCGTCGGCCGCGCAAAGAGGAACGGCAAGATCAGCGCAGGAAAAACCAGGAACGCGTCCATCCGCACACCAGGGGCGAATCCCGCGACAATCCCCGCAGCGCCAGCCAGGTAAATCGCCTTTCTCGTGCCTTCGGAGAGGTAGGCACTAACTGCCAAGTAGAACGCAGCAATCACGAAAAGCATCGCAGTGGCATGCGGCCATCCAGCCTGGGAATATTCCCAAGAGAAGGTGGCTAGAACCAGTATCAGGCAAGAGTTCAAGGCAAGATCGACATCATGAAACAGTTTCTTGCCTATGGCAAAACACAGGGCCACCACGCCAACAAAGCAAATCGAATTAAGCACAAACAGGCCGAAAAAGCCCAACATCCGGTACAGGGGAAAAGCCAACACAGGAAACAAATAAGGATACTGAGAAACCAGCCTGCCATCGCGAGGTGTTAAGAAGCGGGATGACAGCTCCGGTGAAGGAAATTCGCCATATCCGTTCCAGATTTCCAATCCCCAGGTTTGGGAAAAGTTTTTCGCCATAAAGTGATTTACGGCCTCATCGATACTCAGATAACCGGGAACGGTAAAATACAAGGTTATCAGGACGTGAACTACCGCAAGCGCTATCAACAATGCGCTCTTAAGCAATATTGGATTAGGAGTCGCCCAGATGCCGGGTCCACGGCTCTCGACGTCAGTGCCTGGTGATGAGACTATCTTTGCCTGAGGATTTGTCACTGAAGCGATCCTGCGTATATCCGCATTGGGATTTGTTCCGGCCAGCTAGGCATCGCGGAGCATCCAGCACGGTCTTCCGTTGGAATTTAAATTCAGAGGCGTTCTTAACCAAAAGCCTTACACGGTGCCTCCATCAAATTGCAGAAGCCGCTTGTGCTCGGAATCCTGAATGACGGTTTTGTCGGAATTCGCTATTTTCCGGATTTGGGCAAGCCCACCGTTTGAGCGAAGGTAATCCTTTGATCCGGTCGCAACTTCAGGGCTTCACCCAATTTGGGCTTGTCTATTCCTGCCCGAAAAACTGTGGCCAGGTTTTCGCTGGCACAATACAGGTAGACATTCTGGGCGATAAAAGCCGCGTCAGCCGCAGCAAGAAGTGTCTTTACCGATTCGTCCGCTTCATTCATTCGTGCCAGGTCCGCAACATAGACCAGGTTGATGGCCGCGTCTTTGAAATACGACTGCGTGCCCGTCAGCATACGTAAATCCCCCGGCACTACAGGAAGCAAGGCGTTCCCCTTGGGGTCGTAGATGTAGGCACCATCAGCCATAGTCACATACAAGTCCGTCTCCTGCTTGTTGTAAGCGGAGGGCGCGGTGCGTTTTCCGGAATCCGGTCTGCTGATGCCCCACGCTGCCCAAAGCAGGTTCGAAAGGGTCTGCTGCGGCAGGTTCCCGCTGCTGTACTCCCTTGAAGTCTTTCTCTCCTTCAGCGCTTGTACCAATGATTTGCTTTGATCCAGTTTGGGTTCGGGAAGCTGAATCGGCTTCATCTCTTGACCGAAAGCCGGGACCAGAATACCTGCGCAGAAAATCAAACATGCTGCAATAATAATGGGCGTTCTTGTTTTCATTGCATCCCTCTCTTAATTTTTTATTACGTTTACGCGATCCAAGAGGCCATGTCAATTTGACGGCCATTCGCTCCATGCAACGACAACTCGCATCACTCCTTGGCAGGGACGACCTTATAGAGGCGCCACCGCCCCTCCGGCGTTACCCGCACCATCCTCGGGTTAGCGCCGGCAATCGCATGGGTCTGTTGAGTCCCGTTGATCAAGACCCAATCGAAATAATTCAGGTCAGACTCCTTGACCCTGTCGGGGAACCACTCCAGCCCCCCTGTCCACTGTCTGATGAAGCGCTCTTTGTACACGACGAGACACGGGGCGAACTCGGCAAAAGAGAAATTAAGGATTCCGCCTTTCATGACCTGCCCATACGCGAACATCTGAATAAAGGGGTAGCCTCTGACTATTTCGCTCTGATGAACCATGTTCAACCCAAGCAGCCGCGGGGAATTGGGGAGCGCCTGCAAAGCTTCCGGCAACCCGGACAGCTCCTTTTTTTCAAATGTCAGCCACGCAAAAGAGACGGGTACGCAAAACGCGGCGAGCAGAAGGATCGCAGCTCCCTGCCTGAGCAAAGGCCGGACAGTTGGCGCCGGCATCGCAAGAATGAGCAGAATTACGGCTATGGGCATCCATCTGTTCGCGAACCTAATCGTGTTCATGTACTTATCAGGCAGTGCCAGGACGAACACGAAAAACATGCCCGCTGCCAGAAGAAGTTCCCAGTCTATCCTTTCACCGATTTCCCGCCGGTTTTGCCATACGGACAAGAGAATCCATCCAACAGCCAGACCGAAAATCACGTTTTCCAGAGGGCCCCGAATTCCCCCCAAAGCCGCGTCGGTCAGCCAGTCGAACGACAAGCGAGAAATCGGGTTAGTTCCCCATAGAGCAGGAGTATCCATGGTCGAGGCTGACAGAATCGGGTACCAGATCGCGATGACCACAACCAGCGGAATGACATAAGCCGCACGGGTAAGGGCAACTCGCGCGGGACTGCGAAAAACCAAATTGTGGATCAATAACCACGCGATCCCGGCGACCAACCACAGCACGTGGCTCATATATAATAGAAGCCCCGTACCTATCCAAATCAAGGCCTCTGACGCAGAAAATCCCTTCGCCGGTTTCTTGGTGGTCAGAGAGAACCAGATCAGAAACGCAGGCCAGCCCACCGCAAAGCTATAAAAGCCCCAGTAAATTATGTGGTTGAAAAAGAACAGAGACGCCAGAGTAGCCGAGGCGGCAGACCGATTCCTCCGCTGGGCTATGACATGAATAGCTACTATCCAGAGCAAGCCTATGGCCGCCATTGCCGCTCGGCCCGCATCCATACCGCCGAATAGACCCCAAGATGCGCCGAGAATCAGATAAGACAGAATGCGAGGCGTGTACCACTGGATAGTGTATGGGCTTCCTGACGGATCTTTTAGGGTCTCGACGAGGAGCCTTATCTGAGCAGACTCCTGGGGCAAATCCGTTATCGGGGGGAATTGCGTAATGGCAAATGGGATTGCCACGAACAGGCAACTTACAATCGCCAATACCCAGCGAGGTATGCCGGAAGGATGGTCCATAAAGGCAACTCTATCACTCGATCAGCAGCCGTTTCAAGGACTGTCGACTCAACTCGGACGCACACACACTGCTCCGCGTAAGACACCTTGTCAATGACCGGGGGGTTTGATAATTCTCTTTGGCCCGGTGACCTATCCTGGAAATCTTTAAGGGCGCGCCGGCGGAAAGAACCCCTTCTCGGGTCCAAGCGCATGGGTGAGACCGAACATTTAGTCGATGTGGCGATTCCCCTTCCCCTTGAAGGCCCTTTCACTTATAGGGTGCCGGAGGAGCTTGTCACCCAGGCGCAGATGGGACGGCGAATCCTGGTGCCATTCCGGAACAAGATCCGAACCGGTTTCATAGTTGGTCCTGGATCCGGTGATTATTCCCCGGAGGATATCAAGGACGCTTTAGAGATTCCGGACGAGGCCCCCTATTTGACTTCCGAATTGTGGGAATTCATGCGTTGGGTGGCCGACTATTATCTGCTCCCTTCAGGCCTTGTACTCAAAACTGCTCTTCCCCCGGGATCGAATACGCGCTCGCAGCCGTGGGTGATCTTAACATCCGAAGGCCGACAAAGTCTCGTGAAAAAGGAAGACGAACTTTGCTTTCCTGTTCCCCGCAGGCTGCGCAAGACCGGCGCCATGCCCCGAAAGGAATTTGATGCGCTTGTAGCATCGTCCGAATTGAACCAAGCTCTTGAACGAGGCTGGGTTCGTATTGAAGAGCGAATTGCCCGTCCCAGGACCACGCTCCGAGAAAAAAATCTCCCGGGCCTACTTGACCCCGCCGGAGCCGGCGTGATTCCCGCGGAACAAATTCCCGATTTAACATCGGATCAGAGTTCAGCAGTGGGGAAGATAGGAACGGCCATATCCTCCGGAGGGTTTCATCCCTATCTGCTCTTCGGGGTAACCGGCTCCGGCAAGACCGAGGTCTACCTCAGGCTTATTGATAAAACCCTTAAAGAAGGGAAAGGGGTCCTGGTTTTGGTCCCCGAAATAGCCCTGACTCCTCAACTGGCCCGTCGTTTCCTGAGGCGGCTTGGCGGCGGGGTCGGACTGCTTCATAGCGGTCTCACGCCGTCGCAAAGGCTGGATGAATGGCGCCGCATACGGTCCGGCCAGGTAAATGTTCTGATAGCGGCTCGATCCGGGATCTTCGCCCCTATGGAGCACCTCGGTCTTATCATTGTGGACGAGGAACATGACCCTTCGTACAAGCAGGAGGACAGTTGCCCGTACAACGCCCGCGACATGGCGCTGGCCAGAGCGAAATTAGTCGACGCTTGCGTCGTGCTGGGAAGCGCCACCCCTTCGTTTGAAACCTTCGTGAACGCGCAACGCGGCAAAGTTACGCGTGTTGATTTGCCTAAACGGTATCACGGCGGCGCTCTTCCCGCGGTCGAACTGATCGACTTGAAAGCTTTCAAGGACAAGGAAGTGAAGAAGTCCCTCCTCACGCGCCCGCTCGTTCATGCCATAAGAGAAACCCTCGAGCGCGGCGAACAGGTGGTTCTGTTTCTGAACAGGAGGGGATTCGACACATTTGTCCAATGCAGGTCCTGCGGGCATGTCTTCAAATGTCCCAACTGCGACATCAGCCTGACTCATCACAAGAAAGCCAGAGATGTCCGGTGCCATATCTGCGGTTTTTCAAAGGCCGCTCCACCGCTTTGTCCGGAGTGTTCCGGAGGCGACCTGTTCTTTGGTGGAATCGGGACCCAGAAAGTAGAAGAAGAATTGGCCGCCCTGTTCCCCGAGGCGCGTGTGGAAAGGCTCGACCGTGATTCGACAAGGCGGCGGGGAAAACTGGAGTCGCTTTTGGATCGCTTCCGGAAAAAGGAGATAGACATCCTCACCGGTACCCAGATGATAGTCAAAGGCCATGATTTTCCCGGCATCGCCCTGGTGGGAGTTCTCTGCGGCGACCTTTCCTTGCACTTCCCGGATTTCAGGGCAGCTGAAAGGACCTTCCAGATGCTCACCCAGGTGGCAGGTCGTACCGGACGAGAAAGCGATTCGGGCCGCGTCTTGCTCCAGACCTTTGATCCCAACCACGAGGCCATCAGGCACGCGGCTCTTCATGCGTATGAGCGGTTTTTCGAGAGCGACTCCGCCCTTCGAAAAGAACTTCTATATCCGCCGTTCGGTCACCTGGTTCTTGTGCGAGTGGAAGGGAACATCGAGAAGCGGGTGGAAAACAGGGCCATCAAAATCGGCCGAGCCGCGAGGCTTCTCAAAGGACCCTCCAAAGAAGTGATGATCCTCGGGCCCGCTCCCTCTCCCCGAAAAAAGGTGATAGGAAAGTTTCGATGGCAGGTCCTTTTCAAGGCCTCACGCAGAGGCCCTCTTCGTGATTTGGTCAAGGCTCTCGTCAAAGAAGGTCACTTGAAAGCCCAGGGGCTGAAGGTGGTCATTGACGTCGACCCCATTGACATGCTTTAGCGTCCGACGCCTCAGTCAAGACTTGTGTCTTTCTTCATTTCGCGTGTGAGTAGAGAAATTATTTCCGAGTGCCATTGCCGGTTTGCCCAGCAGTGCCCCCCGATGTAAAACCACTTTAGCAGTTCTCGAAGGGTATCACGGATTGCCACCAAATACAGAAGGCATCGTATGACAGAAGGAGCTGCTGTAGTTGGTCTCCATAGCTCTTCCCGAATGAGATCCACCCGCGTGCCTGACCCACCACTGTGTTAGTGGACAGCTGGCGGATGAACCCGAGAGATTACTATTCCCATCGTGGCTGAAGTGAAGTAAACTATTTAATAGTAGTTGCCCACCCGGAGGTTAAATGAACAAAACGGGCACGATAATAGTAACTGTAGTAGTCTTTTTTATCGTCGGTGGGCTCATTGTCGGCTTGTCAATGTATAAGAAGGGCGCTGTTCAGCCACAATCAAGCAATCTTAAGAATTTTACCGACGAGAATTTTCAGGCAGATGTGGTGGAGGCATCCAAATCTCAGCCCATCCTGGTGGATTTCTACGCGGACTGGTGCTTTCCATGCCGTATGCTCGATCCCGTACTCGAAGAAGTAGCCCGCGATTTGAACGGCCGCGCTGTCATAGGTAAACTGGACACGGACAAGAACCTGATCGCCCGACGCTTCGGTGTTAATAAGATACCAGCATTATTCGTAATCCGCGACGGGGAAATAAAAGACAGTTTCTTTGGGGTGGTATCCAAGGAAACCATTGTCAAAGCGTTAAAAGATTACGGCGGCTGAACGCCGAATATTGAATGCCAAACAACCTCTTTGACCTAAAAATCATGATTCGGGGCGCGGGTGAAATGGCCACCGGGACCGCGTGCCGGCTCCATCGGTCCGGGTTCTACAAGATCCTGATGACCGAGGTTGCGCAGCCTCTTGCGGTACGGCGTTTGGTCAGTTTTTGCGATGCCGTTTACCAGGGCACGACCACGGTTGAAGGTGTGCAGGCCGTAGCCATTTCTACTCCCGATCAGGCAGTGGGCCTGTGGAACGAGAGGCTCGTCCCGGTCCTGGTGGATCCCAAGAACAACTCCAGAACTGCTATCAAGCCTGACATCATTGTCGACGCCATCCTGGCCAAGCGCAATCTCGGGACCGGTATCGGCGATGCCACATTGGTGATCGGTTTGGGGCCCGGTTTCTGCGCGGGCAGAGA
Source organism: Desulfomonile tiedjei (assembly GCA_016212925.1). Lineage (NCBI taxonomy): Bacteria > Pseudomonadati > Thermodesulfobacteriota > Desulfomonilia > Desulfomonilales > Desulfomonilaceae > Desulfomonile > Desulfomonile tiedjei. The sequence continues at coordinate 123,287 of JACRDF010000006.1, read as the reverse complement.
TGTTCATTGCGTAATAGAGACCAACCGAGGCCACAATCTTGCGCGACCGATATTGGACGGCGAAGCCGACCCGGACACAGGAATTCCCGGTGACATCGGGGGGGCCACCACGGCCAGAGTTCTGCGAGCGCCCGCGGATGGGGTCTTCGAGTCGGACCTGGAAATAGGGGCCTTTGTCAAAAAAGGACAGACCATCGGCCACGTTTCTGGCAAACGGGTCACTGCGGGCGTGGGGGGCGTCTTGCGGGGCTTGATAAGGTCCTCCACCCCAGTCAATAAAGGTCTTAAAATCGGAGACGTGGACCCACGGGAAAACGTACAATATTGCAGCACCATTTCGGAAAAGGCTCGAGCCATCGGTGGTAGTGTCCTGGAAGCTATTCTTGCTCGTTTTAACCAACCTTGAAGGCACTAGGGCCTGCCGTCGACCGTAACGTAACATCGAACATAATCCAATTGCCGGCGCTGGAGCGCCATATCCACAGGGAGACCGAGACATGGGAGACCCTTCGTCTTCGGTGATTCATGGGACCCCGGTAGACCAGCGGACTGACGGCCCTGGGGTGACACGCATCGATTCGGCCGATCCCGCTGCCTCCATGTACGATCTCTTGGCCAAAGTCCGTAGCCCCGTGACCCTGCGCGACATGATGATATTTCCGGTGCGGGCCGTATACGCGGGCCAGATGCCTCCCGGCGGGCTGGAAGCCATACCACACTGGGATCATATGTTCCCGAACGTGACCGTCGAGGAGATGTATGTGCCCTCACCTGACGGTCCGGTCCGCTGCCAAGTGTACCGCCCGGATGCGACGGCGCAGAACAGGCCGATGATGCTGTACGTCCACGGCGGCGGCTTCATGCTAGGCCGCTCGGAGGATACCGACTACATAACGCGCAGGATCTGCGCAGAAAACGGCGTCATCGTCGTCAGCGTCAACTACCGTCTGGCGCCGGAATGGCCCTTCCCTGCCGGACTTGATGACTGTTTGGCGGTCTACTGCTGGATGCGCGAACACGGTCCCGATATCGGAGGAGACCCAGGAAGAGTCGGCGTCGCGGGTGATTCCTCCGGGGGCAACTTTGCGGCGGTGTTGCCGTTGCTGGCTCGATCGCAAAATCTGGCCCCGCCCGATGTATCGGTAATGTTCGCGCCCGTGCTCGATTTTCTATTCGAAGAATACGAGTCCTTCAATAGGATGGCCCCCACTGGAGTGGTTTATGATGCGCCCTTCATGGGCTTCGCGCGCGGGGCGTATTGCCGCTACTCCGAATGGACGCATCCCCACGTGAGTCCCTTGCGGGGGGACCTGGGCGGCTTTCCCAACGCCATGATCATTGTCGGGACGCATGACCCGATAGTGGATAGCTGCTTAGAATTCGCGCGCAAGCTCCGGACTTCGGCTTCAAATCAGGTCGAACTCTTCGTTCGCGAAGGCATGCCGCACGGGTTCTATTTTTGGCCTGACTTGTTCCCGCAGGAAGAAGAGGCCTATGGTGCTCTCGCCGTTTTCCTGCGACGCCACCTCGGCGGCGCAACTCAATCCGGCATCTAATTGATTTGATGACCTTTTCGTAGTTCAGTCCGGGCGCCTTGCAATTGTTTGAACATGGCACATTTCCCTTGGCGGAATATGGCGTCATTTCAATTTCCACGGGCGTTCTTCTAGCGTCGGAGTCATCCAATGCACTATTGTTATTGAAATTTATCGTGTTTTGCAGTATAGATGTAGAATACCCCGGCATAATTTCAGGGGGCTCCTGCTTAAATTAAACTTTTAGAGGGTTTGAGTTGGGTAGAAGAATAATTGCAATTTTAGCGCTTCCAGTGCTGTTCTGGTGGTTGGGGGAGGGTTACGCTGGCAGCGGAAAAATCGGGCCTGTGCAGGCGGACTCTAATCTCGGCGCTTCGTCTTCGACATTCAGGTCCTTTGATCGTAAACCGACTGAAGCCATACATCTTGCCCAGGCTTCTCGCTCAAAAGGCAAGCAGGGAACAGGTAAAACCGACAAACGCGCGCCTGCGGAGAGCGATTCCGCTTTGTACAAAGATACTGTCAGGCTGACCAGGGGCAACGAGTTCAATCTCCTGTCACGAGACCCCCTCGACCAGCTTCAATTGGACAATATCCAGCCGCTGTACACGTCTCCTCGCCTTCCCAGCGAAGGTGTGTGGGAGTCCTCAGGTTCCCCCAGGGACGCTGCCGGCAGGCCGATGGCTTACAAGACGTTTTACCGGCCGAGCGTGGATTTCCCCAATGCTGTGGTTTACATGATGGTCGTGGATATGAGCAAGGCCTTCATGCAGTACTATGTGGGATCGCAGGAACCGGGCGCTCCCGCAGCCAGCTCCGAGGTTGAGTCTGACATGCGGTCCAGGATAATGGCCGTTACCAATGCAATGTGGATGCAGCGTCATTCCAGCGGCGCGGGGGCCATGTTCAGGGGCAAAGTCGTCTATCCCCTAGTTGACGGGATGGCCACACTGATAGTGTATAAGGATGGATCGGTAGACGTTCGTGAATGGAGTTCGGAGATCCCCGTCGGCCTGGTGCGTGACGCGCGGCAGCTGCGGCATTTGATCGTTAAGGACGGGATGGTAGTTCAGTCTGTGGTACGCAACGGCCGGAAGGAAGACGCGGAAATAGGCTTGGGATTCCTGCTCGGAGGCGGCGGAAAGGATCAGGATGGGAAGCATTTCTGGTATGTCGCACACCGCAGCGCGTTTGGGATCCGCAAGGACGGCAATGTGGTCTTCGCCATCGGGCATCACATTGGGACCAAGGACCTTGCCAAAGCCCTTGTGCTTGCCGGATGCGAGCGCGGGATTCACGCGGACGCGAACCCTCACAACATAGTAGGAAACCTGTACCTGAGGGACTCCTACGGTAATCTGGTCCGGAAGCTCAAACTGTCCCCTGAACAGTCCAAGTACACTCTGGAACGATATGAGGACGCATATTCAAAGGACTTCTTTGCTTTCTTCTTTAAAGAATCCGTGTGCCCCGTCGGCCATGCCATGAATCGCAGCGACACCTCGGTTCGTCGTAATCAGTGAGGCGGTTATGAACAAGATTAAGACGCTACCAATGGCTGTGTTCGTACTCGCCGTCGCCACGGCCGTCGCAACCTCTCCCTCATGGGGTGCCAATTCCCAGGAAGCAAACAACGGTCATAGTTCAGACCTGATCGGCCTCGCGATCACGAAAGCGAACTCCGGGGACCTTGACGAAGCTCTGGATTTGTTTAATCGGGCTTTGAGCGCTTCCAGCAACAGTGTGACAGCGTTGTACAACCGCGGGAAGGTGTCTCTGATTCAAGGCCGCGTGGAAAAAGCTCTTGCCGACCTCGACAAAGCCATCAAACTGGATCCTCAGCTCGAAGGGGCCTACATGGCTCGCGGCATGGCCCACAGGTTGCGCGGTGATTTCACAAAGGCCTTCAAGGACTTCAACAAAGCCATAAGCCTAAATTCCGAGAACACCGAAGCGTTGATTAATCGGGCGGCCCTGTATTTCGATACGGGTGAACCGGAGAATGCACTGCAAGATCTCTCTCGACTCATCGAACTTAATCCGCTCATGATGACCGCGTTAGGAAACCGAGCTTATATCCTGGAACAACTGGGACGATATGGTGAGGCCATCAAGGACCTTACGGAGATTCTGGCCCAGGAACCTAATAATATCATGGCCATGAAGCATCTGGGATCTATCTACAGACAGAAGGGCGAAGCGGCCAATGCATCGAGATGGTACAGAATGGCGTTAAAGGTCGAAGAGGACGAGAGCAACAAGAATCGTCTCAACGCCGAGATCGTGGATCTGGAGCGGAAAGCCAAACAGAGCCGGTGAAGGACGACGCTTGTCGCGCGGATGAAGGACGCGCCTCTCCGGCTGTTATCAAACATGCCCGCCTTTGAAATTGCTAGTCGTCGAACCTTCCCTCTCTTCGAGGGCGGAGTCCCGAGGCCATCACCGCCGCGGTTTTGTTAACTTTTTCCTTGACTCACGAATCAACCCTCGTTAAACTCGAAAAGTTTTGCAGCAAGTTGACCCTGGAACTCCCTACCCACTTCTGAGCGGTCTTGTCCGCGGGTTGCACCCCAATGGGAAAGCATGTAGGAACGGCTGGAGGGGCGCAGGGGCGAAACATTAACAGAAGCTGGGCCACACGCTAAGAAATAGTCGAAAGGAGGATTATCCTTGAAATCACTGGTATGCCTGAAACAGGTCCCTGACACGGAAACGCAGATCAAGGTCAACGCGGACGGGACTGGTATAGTGACTGATGGAATCAAGTACGTCATCAATCCCTACGATGAATTCAGTGTCGAAGAGGCGCTCCGTCTCAAGGAGAAATTCAAAGAGGGAGAGGTCGTAATCTTGACCATCGGCCCTGATCGCGCTACCGAGGCGATACGGACTGCGCTGGCTATGGGGGCCGATCGAGGTGTTCATGTTAGCGACGAAGCCCTGAACCAGGCTGACCCTCTCGTCAGTGCTCAAGCTCTGGCCGCTGCAGCGGCCCAACTGCAATACGACATTATTTTCTGCGGCCACCGCGCGATTGACGATGACTTCGCCGCCACCGGTGCAATGCTTGCGGAATTGCTCAAGCTGCCCCAGGTCACCCTGGTGACGAAGGTGGAGGTGTCTGACGACAAGAAAAGCGCGGTCGTGGAAAGAGACGTGGAAGGCGGAAAAGAAATCGTCGAAGTGTCGTTGCCCTGCGTGGTGACATCCCAGAAAGGCCTCAATGAGCCGCGGTATGCGTCGCTGCCTGGTATCATGAAGGCCAAAAAGAAGCCGATCGACAAAAAAACGGCAGCTGACCTTGGCGTGAGTGCAGACCCGAAATTGCAATCGAAGAACTACACCATGCCGCCTGAACGACAGGCCGGGAAGAAGTTCGAAGGGCTGGAACCGGAGGAAGCGGCTAAGGTGGTTGTACAGGCGCTTCGCAACGAAGCCAAGATAATCTGACGGCATTTTTGACGAACGAGAAGACGTGACATCGTAGAAGGGGTAACAACATGTCAAACGTGATGATATATGGGGAGATCAAAGCAGGAAAGATCAAGAAATCGGCTTTCGAGCTGGCCAGCCAGGGACGAAAGCTGGCGGACAGTATGGGCGGTGAGCTGGCCGCAGTGTTGATGGGTCCTCAAGGCGAGCAATTTGCCCCGGACCTGGCACGCTACGGCGTGGACACCGTGTATGTGCTGGAAGCTCCCGAGTTGGAGACCTACAATTCGGAGTTTTACGCCCAGGCCCTGGCCCATATGGTCGGCGAAAAAAAGCCCGAAATCCTTCTTATTAGTCATTCCATGCAGGGCAAGGATTTGGCCCCGCGTACCGCTGCCAAGCTCGGCGTGGGGCATATTGCCGACTGTATCGCTTTTGAACTGGATGGCACCACACTAGTGGGCAAACGCCCCATGTACGCGGGCAAGTGCTATGCGCAGTGGAGTTCGACGGTTTCGCCGCAACTAGCTTCCGCAAGGCCCAACGTGCTTGAAACCGCGGAGAATCCCAAGGCCGGAACGGTCGAAAAGGTCGCTTTCAGCCCGGACACAAGTCGTCCGACGTACAAGACCAAGGAACTCAGCCTCGACACCAGCGGCAAAGTGGACTTGACGGAAGCCGAGATAATAGTCTCAGGCGGCCGAGGAATGGGTGGGACGGACTACTCGCTGCTTGAAGAAATGGCTGGAATTTTCGGACCAACAGCGACGGTTGGGGCTTCAAGGGCCGCTGTGGACGCGGGATGGAGACCTCATTCCGATCAAGTGGGGCAAACCGGCAAGACAGTTACGCCCAACCTGTACGTCGCGTGCGGTATCTCCGGTTCCATACAGCATCTTGCGGGCATGGGCTCCTCCAAGGTCATCGTGGCCGTGAATAAGGACCCGGAAGCCCCCATTTTCACCAAAGCGGACTACGGGATCGTTGGGGACCTTTTCAAGGTGGTGCCTGAGTTCAACAAGGAACTCAAAACGCTTCTTGCAGAATAGCGATATTCGCGGAAAAGGGGAACGCGAGGGATTCCTTCTTTGCGCAATCCCTCGCGTTTTTTTGTTCATTGTTGGCCCCGTAGGTCGTGCCTGTGGTCTGCCTCAAATAGTGCGGATTATTTACAGGCGAAATCCACACCGAGGTGTTTCCTGAGGTAATAGTGGCAGGAGAGCCTTCCCGGAGTATCGTACGAGACAACGCGATTCCCATGTGGAGGCTGAGGAGCATTCGGAAGACCCTTTACCCACCTGAAAAACCCCAATATGGCAAGAACGCTGCATAATTCCAGTTCATGCCGGAACGGAATTCAATGAGGTTCCCTATTGCAACAAAAGAGTCGCCCCGGCAACATCGCCTGGTCGTGGGTGTGCTAGTCGGTTGCTGTGCAACACTGTTTCTACTTGGCCTCGAATCTTGGTTTAGGCCGTTGGCAATCAAGGGGATGTACTTTCAGGCATGGTCTTCAGAGCGGATGATGCAGACCGTCTCGATTGAAGATTTGCGGGATGAACCGCTGAGGTCCCTATGGAACCTTCACATAGACCCACCGGTTTTCGACGCAATCAGAGCAGGTTTGGTCGGGATTTGGAACACAAACGATTCCGGCGACCTGGTACGAAATGTCGACTTCACCTTGTACATCCTTTGGGCACTGGTGTATGGTATTGCGGGCTTTGTCATGTTCATCTGGCTTTCTGAGATATCGACTACATGGTTTGCGGCTGCAGCAACTTGTCTCTTCCTGGTCCACCCTGCTTGCATTCTTTATGCCACTTATCTTGAAACTACCTTCCTAACAGCGACCCTGATTCTGTGCTTTTATTATTTTCTTTGGCGCGCGAAAGAAGGCACAATACACTCGGCTGGCCCATTGGTACTATGTTTCCTGTTGCTGTTTCTCACCCGCTCCCTTTTTCAAGCGCCCTGGCTCATTCTCTTCACTCTGTCTCTGCTGCTGGTCAAACTCCCTCTTCGCTCTCTGGCGATATTCTTTATAGTGTCAGGGGTGGTGATCAGCCTTTACACGGCTAAACAAACTCATCAGTTCGGTTTGGCTAGCACCAGCTCATTCACTGGGCTTAGTCTCCTAAAATCAATAGGATATAACGTAAGTTATAGAGGATATGCCCAGCAATTCCCCACCGAGGAACCCGTGTTAGATAAACCCAGGGTGCTCACCAGAATCAAGAAGATCGAGGGATCGGTCAACTACAATAACGAGAATTACTTATCTATTAATAATGAGCTTACGCGTGAATATTTTGAAAGAGTTGCTTCTTCTTCCCCAGGCGAGCTTGCTGGAAACTATATCCAGAACCTGAGGATATACTTTAGACCGTCGAGCACATGCGAGAGCAACGTCATAGTCGAGCGGCTGCCGTGGCGACGTGCTTATGATCTTGTTTTTTCCGCTCCCGTTCTCCCTGTAGCCCTGGCTATTGCAGTGGGAATCTGGATGCTGGGCGCCAAAAGGAGCGATTACCGGGGCGGGGTTGGACTCTTTCTTCCAGCCTTTGTCATAGCTCTGTTGTCAGTACTCTGCGACAGGTGGGAGAACATGCGATTCAAGTTTTTCATTGAACCTGTTCTCTTTGTCTTTCTGGCCAGCCAGTGTTACGAAGGTTCCAGGAGATTGTCGCGTTACCTTCGCAGCTTTGGAGCGCAATGAACAGCGTGGACGCGCTTGTTCCGATGCGCGTTCTAACAAGTGACAATGGGGGAAGCTGGCCCCGGCAGGCCTCAGAAGCGTAGCCCGCCACTTCGCTGCGTGGCGTTCGCAGCGGGGAAGATAGGCCAGGGCCAGCATTGAACCAATTTCTGGATGTTACTCATATGAAGGCCAATTGGTATTATTGCATACATCCTGATTAACGTCATGACAGAAAGGCCAACCAGAGCCTTCTTGCCCACCTGAACGGCAAGAAGAATGATGTCCTACGGAGTTACGGAAGGCCACTTTATGAGAGCGCGAATGATAGGGCCTAGGCCATTCTTGATTATTCCGTCAGGTCTTCTATTTTTTCTTGTGGCCCTGGCAACTTACTATCCCGGCCTCGAAGCTCCCATGTATTATGATTCCGCGGTTCGACTGCAAGGGAATCAACACCTCTTTTGCCGCGGCCTTCTCGACGTGGTCGGAATATTTCCGCAACGGCCGCTGGCGATGCTGACTTTCTATTTGAATTACCTTGTAACCGGAATGGATCCTTTTTCCTTCCGACTGGCGAATGTGGCTTTGATCACTCTCACTTCGCTGGCGGTGACAATTCTGCTTCTCTTGATTCTTGACCTGGCCTCTTCTCCTTATGAAACCGCTTCACGGGACAAAAGGATAGTTGCTTTCCTCCTTGGCCTCGTTTTTCTCGTTCATCCGGTACAGACCTACATGGTGGTGTACATATGGCAGAGAATGGCTCTGCTTTCGTGCCTGTTCTATCTCTCCGCGTTTTTCGCCTACCTGGCGACGAGGACGGGACGAATCGGCAACCAAATCGCGGGATACTCGATCTTCGCGATTCTGGCCCTCTGCGCCATCGCGAGCAAAGAAAACGCCGTGACCCTGCCGCTGGTTTTGATCCTTGCAGAGGTCACATTACTTCGGTCAAATTTCCGGAGCCTGGTCAAACCGATTGCTATTTGCTCCGCTGCCATGCTGGTCGGCATTGGGGCCCTTTCTTTTCTGGAGCGGCCTCACGGTGCGGGCGAATCCTCGGGGTTCTTCCACACGGTTTCCAGGTATTACCTGGAAAGCGGCTTGACCCTGAAGGAAGTGGCCCTCTCGCAGTGCCGGGTCATGTTCTCGTACCTCGAGATGATCTTCTTGCCGCTTCCTGCCAACGTGAGGCTATGCGAGGCTCGTGAGATCTCGGGCTCTATCCTGCAGCCGCTCACGACCCTGCCCGCGGTTGTCGGCGTCGCGGCATATCTTGCCGCTGCCTTTTATCTGTTACGCCGACGGCCTGTGATCGCCTTTGGACTGCTCTTCTTCTTTGTGAACCTGTTGCCTGAGGCGTTTCTGGTGCCGCAATACCTTTTTTTCGGATACAGGCCATCGCTCTCGATGTTCGGTCTGTTGCTCGTGCTGGCGGATCTTTTGCTCTTGGTTTCAGGAAAGGTCGCGAACTCCCCGCGCTTGCGTTGGCTCCCGGCCGGACTGGCCTTGACGCTATGCGTCGGCATTATAGGCCTAAGCGCTGTCACTCGCTCCAAGGCGGAATTGTGGAATGACCCTATTGTCTTCTGGGGAGACGTCGTTGCAGGATTTCCTCATGACAGCAAGAACGTCGAGAAACACGTCAGACTCCAGGCATTGAATAACCTGGCCGCTGAACTCGACGGCAAAGGCAGACACGACGAAGCCATAGGTTTGCTGAAAAGGGCGCTGGAAATAAATCCGAGAGACCGACACTCCCTTGTTACCCTGGGAAGGGCCTACGCGGGTCTCGGAAATTCGGCCGAAGCCAAGGTTTACTACGAGCGAGCGCTGGAAGTAAATCCCGGTTTCGCTGAGGCTCTGGTGGGCCTTGGAGACGTCCTGATGACGGAAAACCATCGGGATTCCGCAACAAGCTATTTCGAAAAAGCGGTCGAGGCTGCCGGAGACAACCCTGCCCCAGCTGAAACCATCGGGGAAATACTGATGAAGTCCGGTGACCCTGCCAGGGCGGCGCGCTATTTTGGGCGCTCCGTTCAACTGGACCCTTGCTCGGCTCCGAAGCATTACGGGCTGGGAAAATCCCTTATGGCTGCGGGAGACACCTCCGCATCACTTATTCACCTTAAGAGGACGATTGAAATTGACCCCCGCCATTGGAAGGCGCATAACGACGTCGGGGTGTTACTGGCCCGAATGGGGTTGTTGGACGCCGCAGTGGCCCACTTCAAAGAAGCGGTCCGGATCAATCCTGAGGACGTTCCCTCGCGAAGGAATTTGGAGGCGGCGCTCCAGCAACGCGGACGCGAAAAGGCGCGGTGATTTTGAATCGCCGGGGAAACCAGGTTGGGTTACTAAGGCCCGGAGGTTTTCCCGCGGGGATTCCGAATTCCCAGCCTCTCTTCGATTTCCTTGGGAACGTTGTAGCCTTTTGATACGCGTTTTTCGTAATACTCACGGGCCTTGACCAGGTCATTTCTCTCCAGATAAACCATCATCAACAGATCAAAAGCGGGCTGGAAATCCGGGTTGAGCGCTAAAGCCTTTTGGGCCGACTGCTCCGCTTCATCATACCGGCCTAAAAGCGCCAAGATCTTCCCGCCGTTTACGTGCGCGGAAGGATTCATGGGTTCTCGGTCGACGTTCTCCTTGACCATTGCCAGTGCCTTTTCGGTCTCCCCTTTCTGCGCCAGAATCCATGCGATCTTTCTCCTATATCGGTTATCCTGGGGGGTTAAGGCCAGAGCCGCTTCGTAATTCGCCAAGGCCGCGTCCAGTTGGCCTTTTTCTTCCAGTGCTTTTCCAACCCCGAAGTAGGCCATATCAGGCACATAGTCCGCATTTTCAATAACATAGCGCCAAAGCGTTTCCGAGTTTTTCCAGACCGCGATCTGCTTCTGAGTCTGATACCCGTAGGCACAAGTGACCAGAAGCAGAAAGGCCGCCAGCCCCACCTTTGCCGGCAAGGGCTGTTTCAGTCTTCCGGCCGCTTCCCACATCCGCGCGGCTGCCAGGCCGATCAACAGCAGCAATCCCATGGTTGGCAGGTAGGTGTACCTGTCGGCCGCAGCGTGCCTATAGGCCATGAAGAAGCCCATGGCCGGTCCCAAGGTGATCAGATAGTAAAACCATATGGCTGCCCATAGACGGGTCTTTTTCACCGCTCGCCATAGACACAGGCCCGTTATGGCAGCCACGCCGCAGGCGGCCAGAACGAAACTGGGACCAAAGTAGTCAAGATTTCTATCCATTTCATAAATGGGTACGAGTTTGGAGGGGAAAACCGTCTGATATATGTAGAAGACGATAGAATGGAAAGCGTTCATGAGACGCATGTGGACCGGCACGTAAGACAGCGGGATAGCCGTCCCCCACTTTGCTGCCGCGTTCATAGCCATCGCTGCGGCGGCAAGGAGCAGAAACGGAGCCTTCTCTTTTAGGAGACTCCCAAAGGACGCCATCCTAAGCCTGTAAAGGGGAAAATAATCCAGAAGCAGGAGCACGAGCGGAAGTGTCACTGCCATCGGCTTTGAAAGCAGTGCAAGAGCGAAGAGCAAAACACCGAACAGGTAAAACCTCTTTCGTGCACCTGAGTCCCCTGCCAACGCATACTTCAGGTACAAAATCATGGACGAAAGATAAAACAGAGCGCATAGAACGTCCTTCCGTTCCGCTACCCACGTCACCGACTCCACTCGCAAAGGATGAACGCCAAACAACAACGCCGCAACCAGGGCCGCTATGAACCGGCTGGTCTCGGATAGGCTGGTGCGGGAGGGATTTCGCTGGACCCACGCGTCTTGCAGCAGCCCGCAGACGGTGAAAAACAACGCCACATTCAAGACGTGAATCAGTACGCTCACGAGGTGGTGTGGACCCGGGTTCGGTCCCCACAGGGCCAGATCCAGAGAATGGGAAAACCAGGTCAGAGGGTGCCACACCCCTTCAGAAAAGGTGGTCAGCATCCAGACCGCGGAACGCAGCGAAATCGAGGTTATGTGTGGGTTCCGAACCACAAACGAGTAATCGTCCCAATCAACAAAGTCATTACCCACGCTGGGTACGAATACCAGAAACACAAGGGCGCAGAGCACCATTACGGCATAGAGTTTCAAGGCACGGAATGAAATCATGATCTTTTCCCGCTATGGCATTCTCGCCCCGGCATGCCTAGAAAAAACGAAGAAGCGGTGACCTGTAAGCACAAAAAACCTCGTAGAACCTGACCGCATTGACGGTAACCGCAAAGCTGAAAAGAATTGATGTCACCACAATGATCGTCAGAGTAAGGTTCTTATGTGTGAATTCCTCTTGAACCCGCTCGATTCCGAATAGAGCTATCAGCATCATCATAGGTAAGAAATCATAATAGTATCTGGTGATTGCCGCCATACTCATGCAAAGAGGTAATAATTGCAGGGCAAAAACCACAACGAAGAGCTTGAGAGCGGATTGCCGCAAGCCTGCCGGGTTCGTTGCCCTCTTGAAAAGAGGGACGAAGCAAAACAGCAGAACGGGAAAAAAACAAAAAACCGATGCGCAGAGTTCGTTCACGTTGAGAAGAGCGTATGGCAAACCGGATACCGATTCCACCTTGAGGATGTAAAAAGGCAGTTTGACGTACGGAAAATGTGGATTGCCTTCCGGAATATAGAAAATATACGACCACAGGTTGTAGGGAATGTGATCATAGCGAAAAAACAAGCCCTGTCTAAGATAATCCGAGTAAAGGGATGTCGCGTATTTCATACCGAACTCGGTCAATGACCCGAACCGCGCGAAATTGTAGGCCAATAACAACCCCATCCCCGCGGCCATTGTCCCGAGCATTATAGTGAAAGGGGCCAAAGATCTGCTTGGGTTACCTTCTCCCCTTTCCCTCCAAATGCCTCTAAACAAAAATGCCACGAGAAAAAACACGGTCAGAACATAGGAAAAACGACTCCCCAGCGAGAGAGCTAGTGATAAACCTATAATCAATGCCTCGTTGATGCTGAGGGTGTAGGAATTCCGGGCTGCTTTTAGCACAAAATAAATGCCTAGCAGCAAGAAAAACGTTGCTGCACAAATCGCCTCGTGATGAATCGAGGGTACAGACACCATCCAAAGCGAAAATCCGTTAAGCGCGAACATAACGGCAAAGGCGACCTGAAGTGGTCCGAGAGGCCTTTGCGTGTGATCGTGATTCAGGCAAATTAGTATCAGCAGAAAAACAGCCCACGTTCCCGCGGCCAGCAAAGCCACCATGAAGCCTGTGGAAATCTCCCACCCAATGAGTAGGAAGGGCAAACGCAAGAGAGCCGGCACCGGTCCAAAATACAGGTACTTTTTGCTGGCAAAGAGGGAATAATCTTCGGGGGGGTTGTCAGCGAGATCCAGTCTTCCCTGGAGGAAGCTTTTGGCCAGCATATTGTAGTTCGGAAATACCGATAGCTCGGAGACCGAAAAAGTGCCCCCACTCATCCACCCGTAGTAGACCATTGACAACACAACGAAGCCGGCCAAAGCCCAAACCAGGGGATTAGCTCTTGTCGTAGCCGCAGCACTGCGATCCGAAGAAGTCAAGCTTCACACCTCAAACAGCCATGCTCTACACGCATCTAACCATCCCGGTCTTTGTCTTTTCGCTCCGGCAAGTTATCATCCACAAATGCGCCCACAGACCGCGGATTATAGCTCAATGAAATGACACACACAAACAGGCGCCCATCAATCACGTTGCGGAGTCCTCATTCCTTCCTTATGGTTCGGGCCTTTTCGAAATGCCGTTCGGCCATTTCTCTGTTGCCCGACATATCGTACGCCACGCCAAGATTATACTGTGCCTGATAGTAGCCGGGGTTGACTTCCACCGCCCGCGACAGGCTACGCACTGCTTCGGGCAGGTTGCCCACGCTTGCGTGCGCGACACCGAGATTGGTGAGCGCGTCCACCAGGTCCGGCTTCAATTCGATGGCTCTGGTGTACGCTGCAATAGCCTGATGGTGCATGCCCGCGCGGAGGAATGCGTTGCCGAGGTTGTGGTAAGCCCCTCCCAAGGTTCGTTTGACCCTTCCCGCCTTTTCGGCTTCGCGTTTGGCTGCCGCGCGGTTTCCAGTGGTCTGGAGTCCCTGGCTGCGGCCCTCATGCTCGGAAATATATTTTTCTTTCAAGGAAACTGTTTGAAGGAAATGGTCCGCTGCTTCCTGAGGCCTGCCCGCGTTGAGAAGCGCGTGACCGAGGTAGTTGTGGGCAGTCCAATCGTTCGGTTTGTGCTTGAGGTTGTACGTCCAGAGCGCGATCGAGTTTTCCCACACCTTTGCGTACGCGGCGGTCTGAACTGCGCAAACTATCAGGTAGATCAGAGCCGTCGCGGTAACCAAGTATTTTATCGCTGGTCCGAAGGAGATCCGCGCTCCTTGTATGGAAGCAGCGACAACACCCGCCAGTCCCACCATGGGAAGGTACAAAAAATGATCGGCCACACAGGAGTGGCGCAAATACGCGAATTTGACTACTCCGATTACAGGCAAGAGAGGAATGACAAAGTTGACGAGACACCACAGAGGAAACGGTCCGATCGAGCCCCTAAACCGCCACGCGAGAACCAGTCCCCCCGCCAGCATGCCTAGAGGCAGCCACCAGACAGGCGAGGCTGCATCCACGTCCCACTGAGGATAGATCGGCTCCAAACCCACCGGAAACAAGACCTTCGCGATATAGAACCAGACCGCTGCGGCAGAAACGATTATCCGATCCACCGCCCCCAAATCGGGAACGCGTTCGTCCAGGCCGGTACTCTCGCTCACGACGGCCAGAAGGGCCAGCGCAATGGCCGAGAAAAAGAACGGCAGGAGCGGCCTTACGTGAACGGCACAGCCTGCAATTGCTTGACGCAGGTCCCAGCCTGTAATTACCGCGCTAGGTTCGCCCGACTGCCTCTCTCCAGCGTCGCTGTCACGCAACTGATTTTCCGTGCCCTCGGTACGTCGTGATGGCAGGGCAGCCAGAAGCGAGCTGCAAAAAAGGGCTGCCGGCAACACGATTGTGGTGGGTTTGGCCAGTAGAGCCAGGAGAAAGAGGGCGAGAGCACACGCGTAAGTAACGTAGCCGCTCCTGTCGGTATATCGCAAATAGGCCAAGTACGCAGAAAGGTACAAGGCTGTCGCGAGCACTCCTTTTCTCTGAGCAAACCACAGAACGGATGAAACCTGAATGGGGTGAATGAGGAAAATAGCAGCTCCCAGCAGCGCCACGCCGTCTGTTCCACCGACTCTCCTCAGCAAGGCAAAGACCAGTACCCCATTCAAACAGTGGAAAAGCACATTGATGAACAAGGTTGCCCATGGGGAAGGCGTTGATGAACCAATCAGAGCTTTGTCCAGCATTAAGCTGATGGATGATAGCGGAGCATAGTATCCCGCCACCACTGCTCCCTTCAAGTCCGTAAGCAGAGACCAGGCAGTCTTTCCGTAGTCCGTAGTGAAGAGTATTTGTCGGTAGGGCACCAGGTCCCAGTCCACAAAATCCGTCCCGAGGTTGGGAAGGTACAGGGCCATCGTTATCGCCACCGCAGCCGCAACTCCCAAAAGCAGCTTCCCGTCGCGCGGTTGGTTGGTCTCCGACCCGGAGGGGCATGGCTGCTCGCTAGAGGTGGAAAGAGCCTGCTGGGAAGGATTCACCTGGGGCCTCCGTCGATTGCCTTATACTAAGTGGTCCGATTCATCAAATATACCATACCAATGCGCGTCCGTAGCGTTATAGGGATTTTGGGTAGCGGGTCCGTTTGAAATCTCGGATTCGAAGGACACAGCCCCACAGTCATTCCGGCGATCCCCAAGTTTACCCCGGTGAAAACCGGGGCCGGAATCCAGGAAAAACACACTGGACCCCGTTTTTCAACGGGGTGACGAAATGAGTTGTTTTCGCTAGAGATGGAAAAACTCAAACTGGCCCAATGCCCGACTTTGAAAGAGGAAGGGTCTACTGGCTTACGGAGATGAACATGACTTGTGCCGATGTCCTGGGACTGTGCGCCAGGGTTTTCAGCCTGCCGGTTTTTTTGAATGCGAATAATGGCAGGCTGGAAAGCCTGGCCCACAACAACATCTCTCTGCCGTTAGTATTTGGCTGGTGACGGCTCGGTTGGAGACAACGTTCCACTGAGAAGAAATGTTCCGACTTTGTTGTCCTCGGGGTGGCGTACAGGAGTAGGACAAGACTCGTCACGGGTTGTCAATTTAGTTGACGGCTGGTTGCTTTGATAAATTGGCCAGTTACGTGGGTTGCCGGAGTGCCATGCCCTTTTTTGTCATGGGCGTACCATTGTCGTCAAGGTACCGCATCCGCCTATACCTCTTATTTTCAATATCTTACGGGATCCAGCAATTGGCACGATCATTGCTCTATTCACTCCCACGAAGCCGAAAATGCATTTCACAAGTAAAATCGGCTTCCAGTATGCAGTCAAGGATCAAGAAGCATCGAACGAAATCCCTAACAGGAAAGGAGGAATTTCATGCTAAGCAAGATGCGAAATGTCAAAGGGTTCACCCTCATTGAATTGATGGTCGTCGTTGCGATCATCGGTATCATCCTGGCCATAGCTATCCCGTACTACATCTCGTACAAGCGGTCTGCGTGCGACAAGGCCGCCGCGGGCGACCTCGTGCAGCTCGCCGCTGCTCTTCAGAGGCTCGAGAGTGACCGAGAAGTGGTCAACAGCACCGACACCGGCATCGCCAACGCGACTCAGCTCGGCTACATGGTCGGCCCGTACTATGGTTGGGGCGGCAGCACAAGAAAGTGCGACGTGCGTGTCCAGCTCGTAGGTGAGGAAGCGCAGGCGTGCGCGGTGAACGGGAGCCATCCCGCCGGCTCTGACAGCCGATACATGTTCAGGATAAACCTGGCAGGCGGAACCGATCTTCCCGTCACACACACCACCGTTTGCACTACCGGAGTGGTGTATGGTGCGCCGACCGCAACGTGTTATACTGAGAGTATATACACCGCCGGCGGCGTCCTCAGAACCCCCGCAGGGACCGACTGCTCGCTCATCGTGGGTGGGAGCTGAGATAGTCTGACCGAGAAGATGTGGGCCGCATAGCTGCGGCCCAGATCGAAGATTCACATGGATGATCGAACGGGCGGAAAGCAGGGATAGCTCTTTCCGCCCGCCTTTTGTACTCTAATCCCCAGCGAGGTGCAGAGATCCGTTCCGCCCCTACCCATCGGAATTCCTATCATTATTCAAAGCCTTCAAATAGTGATGTCCGGCTTGCCCTAATACTTCTGATTCTCATCGCTGCCTCGATTTACATCCCTGTTGTAAACCATGAGTTCTCCGGGTGGGACGACGGCAAGTATATGGCCGCCATCTGGAAGCCTAGTTGGGAGCGGGCGTGGAAGATCGTCACCGACTTCGACCTGGAGTTCACGCGCGAGGTTTACTACGATCCTCTGCATTTCCTGAGCCTGATGTCCGACCAGGTCCTGGTGCGTTCCCTTGAACCTAACGCGGGGATCGCCAAGGTGATGAACGTTGTTTACCACGTCATCAATTCCGTCCTGGTTTTTGCGTTTCTGCTTATGACCGGGACCGGCAGAAGGGCCGCGTTTATTGGGGCTTTGGTCTTTGCCGCACATCCCATTCAGGTTGGAACGGTCGCCTGGATAGCGGAGAGAAAAAACGTACTTTCAACTCTTTTCTATCTGTCCTCAATGATTCTTTTCCTCAAGTACCTTTCCCGTGGGTCTTCAAAATACTTGGCAGCCGGTCAGCTGAATGATGTAGGGGCGAGGCATGCCTCGCCCACGGGCGATCCCGCCGACCCGCGGGATGTCGCCCCTACGAGGGATGCGTCTCGTATTCAATCACTGGATCCTGGCACCAGCGCCGGATGGCACTATTTATTTTTTGTAGCCATTCTTTTTGTTCTCGGCCTGCTGTCCAAGCCCTCCACGGTAACCTTGCCGGCCGCACTGCTGTGCCTCGTGTTCGTATGCTACCGGGAGATGTTGAAAGACCGCGGTGTCGTCTATGTGTTGACTGCGCTGTTTCTTCTGGCTCTGGCGTGGGGCGGCTATGTGCTATCCACTGAGCGGACCTACTCTTCGATACTCCCGCCGTTGCAGTATCGCCCTTTGGTGACGGCCGGGGCGATTTGGTTTTACTTGGGAAAGTTTTTGGCGCCTCTGCAGTTGGCGCCGCTGTATCCGCGGTGGGATGTTGTTGAGAATCCCGGTTGGTTCGCGCTTGGGCTGGTAGCACTAATGGCTCTGGGTTCCGTGCTGGTCTATTTCAGAAAAGGTCTGGACAAGTGGATCGTCTGGGGAATGCTTTTCTTCCTGATCAACCTTGCCATGGTTTCAGGGCTTATTCCTTTCGGTTACATGAGCAATTCATTTGTCGCGGACCACTTCTTATATCTTCCCATGGTCGGGCTGGCACTGATCGTGGCGCGCTGTATTCACCTTTTTGGCCGAGATTTTGGGTTCGAGACTTTGCCGGGAAAGATTGCGATAGTGGGTCTTTACTTGTGGGTTGCTGTCCTTGGACTCTTGTCCGTAAAGCAGACCATGCTCTGGCGCGATCCGGCGTCCGTATGGGAAGCAACGCTGGAGATCAACAAGACCTCCGTAGCCGCGTACAACAACTATGGGCTGCTGTGCATAGAGCGAGGCGATTTCAAGAAGGCCATTAACATGTTCCGGAAGGCCGCGGAGCTTGCGCCCGACTTCGACAAACCTTACCACAATATGGGATGGGCCTACCGGCTGATGGGTGACGACGAGAGCGCCAAGAAAATGTATGAAAAGGCCATTGAATTAGATCCTAACGCCGAGTTGCCGCGCCGCATGCTGGGCCAGATCCTGGACCGGCACGGCCGGTACGACGAAGCCATCGAGACTTTCAAGGGAGCGTTGAAAGCAAACCCGAAGTCAGGGTCCGTTTACAATGACATGGGATTGTCGTACTACCGATCGGGCCGGGAGGAAGACGCATTGAGGGCGTTTGACAAAGCCATTGAAGTCACTCCTTTTTACCCTGATCCGTACGTGCACAAGGCCACCGCTCTGCTCTCCAGGGGGAACGCGGATGGAGCCATCCCGCTTCTGCAGCAAGCTATCAAACTGGCATCGAGCGCCCAGGCCCACAACGTCCTTGGCGCCGCGTACGCTCATAAACGCGACTATGCCCGAGCATTGGATCAGTTTGTTACAGCGTACCGACTTCGAGCGGACTTTCCCGGAATTAGGGACAATGTGGCAAACGCGATGATGGACTTGAACAACTATGCCGCAGCGGCCCGCTTTTGTTCGGAATCCGCGGCGAAAGGTCTGCCGTGTTCAGCAGGGACGGTCAGCAGAATATCGGAGAGGACCCCCTGAATTGCAGCGGGGCTACTCTTGACGGCTATTTTGAGGGTGAAGGGATTTCCGGAAAAACTATACCTGTTCTCGAAAGTAATCACGAATTGGCTAGCGGATGCCTCTGCCGGCTTCATCTTGACTCGCCCCGTAATTTGCGGCGGCCAATAGGCCGCCCTACATTTGTAGTCCCAGGCTTGGTGTCATCCCCCGTAGCGCGGCCCTTCCGTCATTTTTGCTGAAGCGGGGGCTGCTGGGCAGGGGGCTGGCCTTCCTGTTTTGCTCCGCCTTGCTCAGCGGGCTTGGCAGGCGGTCTGTCCTGGGCATCGATATCTTTATCGAACAATTCCAGAAACTTCTTGCCGGTACCCATGTCCGTGATCTCGAAGAAATGAAACTGGCCACCTCTCCCCGGAGGATAGACAAGCGTATCATTTTGTCCAATCCGGAATTTCGACGGTTGTTCCGCTGAAATGTGGAAACGGTCAAGGAACTGCTTTTTCAAGGTGTTTACACTCCAGCGTGAGTCATCATTCAGCGCCAAACGGACCAGGAACAGCCTGTCTTTTTCGGTAAACGTAAAGTCGAGCTGGCTATAGTACGGATTTTTATTGGGTACCCACGTAATTCGGATTCTGTTGGGGCGCGCCACAGGGGCGCTGGAATGCGTTCCCGAGTTCTTGATTCTTTCGAGCAACCAGGCGGAAGACGTGCCCGCATCGAGGTCCAGAATCTCTTGGGGTAGAAAATCCGTAGGGCGAACTTGAATGCTTTGACCGGACGACAAGTGCGGTAGCCCTGCAAGAACGATAGACGATACGAAGCATAAAATAGCCACCCTGAGCCTTGTGTGCTTTGCAAGGACCAGTTCGAGCTTCGACATTAGGTGGGATCTCCTTCTTGATTGTTGTCCCGCGGTCCGGCGAACTTTGGCACCGGTTCCGCATACCCCGGAACATGCAAACTCCTAGCCAAAGCCTCTGTCCCTGGCTGAACGTATACCGGGCTACCGGTCTCCGGGATAGGTCAAGGCCTCTTCAGCCTCAGGTCCTTGGCGTTTGGATCACTAGAACGAATAAGCTGTTCCAGAGTGTCCACCACATATACCGCTTTGAGGCCCGCGGGCAGCTTTTTCCCTCCAAAAAACATCTGAGGCGTTGCTTGCAGATTGAGGCTGTTTCCAAGGTAGACATCTTCCTTGAGCTTTACGTCTGCAGGGGAACTTGGCCTGTTCAAATGCAGGAATTTCTCTTGGTCGAGTCCGATTTTGTCGGCAAACTTTACCCAAGAATTGGGATTTAGCTTCTTTTGGTTCTCAAAGATCAGGTCACCGTACTTCCAGAAAGCCTGGGCCCCTCCGAGCATGAACGCAGCGTAGGCCGCACGGGCCGCAGGGCATGCGGCGGGGTGCAGATCCGTCAGAATACGCTGGTTGCACTCTACGGAAAGGGGGAAATTCTTGTACACCACCTTTAACAGGCCAGGGTTAAGGTCAACCAGCTGACGTAGGAAGACCTCGGAGCGGGCGCAAACAGGGCACTGAAAGTCGCTGAAAAACACAATGGGATATGGAGCCGAAGGGGACCCGTACGTGGGGTCCTGCGGTGAAATGGGTATATCGAACGTCGGAGAGGCCGTAAGCATGGCCATGATGACCACGGGATCATTGGCCATGTCCTCGAATTTCATCTTGGCGTCTTGGAAGCTCAGACTTTGCTCCCACATTCCAGCGGCCAAGAACACCGCTACGGCCGCCAACACCCCGCCGACGGCAAAATATATCCTTTCGCCTAAGGAGGCTATCTCCTGCACCAGGAACTCGTTCCGCTTCTTAATGGAAACAACAATAACTATGATCAGCGACAACAAGTTGACGACGTGGACTCCTATGCACCATGTACAAACGAAATCCACCTCAAACACCATTAGGTAGACATAATACCAACTGAATCCTATTGCCGCGGAAAAATATAGCACCAATAGGACCCAGGCAAGCTTGCGAACTCTCTGATTGAAAATCGCGTTCGCCAGACACCAAGTCACGAAGACAAAGCCCATTAGGCCGAGAACCGCGGAGGAAACAATTCCGAGGATGTCGGAATACTCCGTTAGAAGTATGGCATCGCAATTGATCTTGCCCTGGGCTCTGCATAGCAGGGAGTCACCAACGGACCCGGCATGGCTTGCAAGCAATACGTGACGATAGGTCAAGAAACCCGTTGCAAAGAGACCGATCAGTGCAAGAGCAAATAGCAACAAGAAAGGAGCGCGGCCGGAGAAATACGGTCCCTCGGTCGGATCGAATTGCCGAAGTGTAACGTTCGCTCGGAACCTTCCCAGCCACAGCGTTTTGTTCCGGTCTTTTGTCTCTTGTTGATTCATTGCCACCACAGTACTATATTGATAGTTGCAGGCACGATTATGCTAATAAAAAAGGCATGCGCGGTCAAGGTCCGGGCATGCCGTGACTGAGACATGGCCTGACGCAGCGACGGGACCATATTCCCGCATCAGGAGTACCCATGGCCGAAAAAGGGCGCGAGAAAAAACCTTACGTGTGGGTAACTGATTCCACGGGTAAAGAATACCTTTGCCCGGCAGACGCTCTGAAAGACCCCAAGCATGCATCAAAAGACGAGCTTGATAGCTGCATAGACGTGGAGCCATTCAAGCCGTACCTGGACAAGTAACATCAGGGTAATCGTTCACCGGGCTTCCACGCCTGGGCGTGGTGCGCCCGGTGGGGATGGAGGGGGAGACCATCTCCCCCTCCAAGCCTCCCCCATCGTGATTCTAAGGCCTTAAGACCGTCCCGGTGAACGGTTACAAATTAGGACTCAAAAGCCAAGTGGTGCGGAATGCAGGTGAAGTTCACACCCCATCCGCCGTACGCAATGAAATTGACTCCAGCCCTGATTCCGATCTCCACGGCGACTGCATTTGGTACCTGTTCTATTTCTGGTCAGTGCATTCGCAGCCGTAGCCCTTTAACGTAAACTTCCGGGAGTCCGCATCCTGGAAAATCTGAATCGATCGCAACTTCTTGGTCTTGTCCAGGCATTGGAAACAAGTCATGGTCCCTTTGGGAACGTCACACGATGCCAGGAGATCCACTCCGAGGGCTTCCATGATTTTGTCGATTTCGTCGTGTTCCGGATTCTTCACCAACTCTTCAAGCTTCATGTGCGCGTCTTCGCAACTGTCGGCAAATTCCAACAAGGCTCCATGAGCGGGAAAGGTGATAACCGAAAGCCAAAGAAGGGCCATGATTGATAACGTGCTTTTCATCCGTCCTCCTCCATTTGCCCACATCGTCGCCCATTCGCTTACCATTTACTCTGTGTCCTGACAAGAACCCAGTAGCTTCCACGGAGACTACCTGGTCTGGGACAACCACTCGCTCTGATGTGTGCGACCAAAGGCTTTGACGGAATGAAACAATTCTCTCCCACGGCCCCCTGCCCCGAGCGACGCGTTGTAATTACCTGCTGACGTAGCGCCGGCCTGAAGCCCGGGCCCATTTCGTCCAACATTTACGGCATGCAAGAGGAATGATAAAATCACCCGCGACTCGTATTGCGGGGGATCGAAGAAGACTTTTGTGTGCCATTGCTCACTCCTAAGAGAAGCGGCAAGAGATCTGCTTTTCATGCCTCGACTTGCTACGGAGCTGAGCCCGCGACTTTGACGTTAAGGAGGCCCCATGTCGGTGGATGCGGGTGAAGTGCGCAGGCTCAATGTCCTCGTCGTGGATGACGAAGCCAACATCCGCAAGACGCTAACCGTGTGCCTTGAAGCCGAAGGGCATCGGGTCATAGCCGTCAGCAACTCCCAGGATGCGGTGGCAGAGACTTCGCG
The DNA here is from genome assembly GCA_016212925.1 of Desulfomonile tiedjei. Taxonomy (NCBI): domain Bacteria; kingdom Pseudomonadati; phylum Thermodesulfobacteriota; class Desulfomonilia; order Desulfomonilales; family Desulfomonilaceae; genus Desulfomonile; species Desulfomonile tiedjei. Next base: position 100,406 of record JACRDF010000006.1, on the reverse strand, counting down.
AAAGTCCTTTGATTTGGCGTTAGTGGACCTGAGGCTCGGGGCCTCGGACGGCATGGAATTGATACCACGCTTGCTGGCATCCACGCCGTGGCTGAAAATAGTTGTAATCACAGCTTACTCTTCTATCGAGACGGCTGTGGAAGCCATGCGGCTCGGTGCATCGGACTATATTCCGAAGCCTTTTACACCGGCTCAGGTAACGATGGCCATAAATAAACTCGCGGAAGTTCGGTCCTTGGAGCAACGGCTAGCGCACTTGCAGGAAGAGCTTGGGCGGGCACAGCCCGACAGCGATTTCTCAAGCAACAACCATCAGATGCAACGAGCCATACACCTTGCCCGGCAGGTGGCTTCCACCGACGCCACAGTGCTCTTGCGCGGGGAGAGCGGCACAGGGAAGACCGTGTTGGCGCGCCAGATTCATTCCTGGAGCCGCAGGGCTTCCAAACCCCTTGGAATCATTTCTTGTCCGACTCTCTCCCCCGAGCTTATGGAAAGCGAGCTGTTCGGTCATGTCAAAGGATCATTCACCGGCGCTGTTCGTGACAATCCCGGGCGTATCGCTGCATGCGAAGGCGGTACCCTTTTGTTGGACGAAATCAGTGAGCTGCCGCTGCCGGTTCAGCCCAAGCTCTTGCGGTTTCTCCAGGACCGGGAATACGAACGCATGGGGGACAACAAGGTGCGACAAGCCGATGTGCGCATAATTTCCGCCACCAACGTCGATTTGGAGAAGGCCGTTCGTGTAGGCACATTTAGAGATGACCTTCTTTATCGCTTGAACGTAATACAGATCGAGATACCGGCCCTGCGTGATCGCCCTGAAGACGTGGTTTCTCTGGCTGAGCAACTCCTGGCCTTTTTCGGTCGTAAATACCACCGGCCTTTTATCGGCTTGACCCAAGAAGCATTGGAGGCGCTGAAGCAATATGCGTGGCCTGGCAATGTCCGGGAGTTGAGAAATGCCATCGAGCGGGCCGCAATCCTCTGCCAGTCAGACCGTGTTGGAGTTGAGTACGTCCCGGGAAAAACGATGGCGGCCGAGACCGTGCCCAAGATCGGTGATGCTGTAAGCCTGGCAAGAATTGAGGAAGAGCATATTCGGCGAGTGATTGCTACCAGCAAATCTCTCCAGGAGGCCGCGGACACATTAGGCATAGATCAGGCTACTCTGTGGCGCCGCCGGAAGCAGTACGGAATCTGAGAGCCGTACGAGTCTGAGCTTCTTTCGTCCCTCGTGTTGTCGGGCCTTGCAACTTGCAAGCCCCCTACCCTTGTTTCCTTGCAAAGTGAAATCCAACTGAACCTAGGGTTGTCTAAATTTCTATAAGATGCAGGCCCTTGCGGATGCAGGCATCTGGTACGGGCTTTGCCTATTACGGTTCTCGGAGCACGAAAATGCTGGGAATTCGACAAAAACTCTCTCTGGGATTCGGCGGATTACTTGTAATCCTCGTGATTATCGGGTTCCAGAGCCTGACGTTGCTCACGGAATTGGGCGGCTCCATCGAAGTAATTTTGCAGGAGAACTACAGGAGTGTCATTGCATGCCAGGACATGAAGGAAGCCTTGGAGCGGATGGACAGCGGCATATTGTTTACTCTCCTGGGATACGACAAAGAAGGCTCCGAGCTGATAAACAACAACGTGTCAACCTTCGAGCAGGCTCTCGATGTTGAACTCAATAATATTACCTTGCCGGGAGAGAGAGCGAAAGCGGCCCATCTTCAAGAGCTTTTCGCCCAGTACAAGACTGCACTGGCAGCCATTAAGGACCGTAATCTGGCCCGTGAGGTGCGGCGGGAGAAGTATTTCGCCCAACTCCTGCCACTGTTTCAAGAAATCAAGGCCACTGCCGACGACATCTTGCAGATGAACCAACAGAACATGAGCGAGGCAAATCAACAAGCGAGGAAGACCGCGGAGGCCGCTCGAAAGCGGATGGTCATGCTACTGCTGATCGGAGCCGTGGTAGCCGTGGGCTTCATGTTCTTTACCGGCAGGTGGATTCTTCATCCTATTCAGCGGCTCATAGCTTCCGCCAAAGAGATCGAGTCCGGCAACTTGAACCTTGTCGTGCAGTCGAATTCCGGGGATGAGATGGGGACCCTGTCAGAAGCCTTCAATTCCATGGCCGCAAGCCTCAGGGAATTCCAGCGCACAGATCGTGCGAAGCTGATGCGAATTCATCGCTCCACCCAGCAGGCTTTCAAGTTTCTGCCGGACGCGGTTGCCATAGTCGATGCGGACGGTAGCGTTGAAGTGGCGAGCGCCACGGCCATGGAAGCCTTCGATCTCAGGCCCACACAAAAGATTGACAGCTTGGCCTTCAAACCTGTGGTGGATCTTTTTCACGAAGCTGTCCGAACGGGAAGAGTCGCTGAACCCGGCAACGGTCAATCCGTTATTCAGCGATTCATGCAGGGCGAAGAACGCTACTTCCGCCCCATGGCGATCCCTATTCTGGATGCGGAAAAACAAGCTACAGGTGTGATCATCATACTTTCCGACGCTACGCAAGAACAACAACAAAACGAGCTGAAGAAAGGAGTCATATCAACGGTGGCTCATCAACTGAGGACGCCCTTGACATCGGTTCGAATGGCATTGCACCTGTTGCTTGAAGAAAAAGTGGGCAGTCTGACCGACAAGCAGGCAGAACTGGTAATTGCAGCCAGAGAAGACAGCGACCGGCTGCACCTGATTTTGGAGCAATTGCTCCACATAAGCAGAATTGAATCCGGGAGAGCACAAATAGACCGTCAGATGATTTCTTCCCACCAATTGGTCTTCGAGTCCATAGAACCGTTTCGCAAAGCTGCGCAGGACAAGGGTATCTCGCTGGAGGTGAATCTGCAGGATGACCTGCCTGATGTTATTGCGGACCACATGCTCATCGGCCAGGTATTTGCCAATTTGCTCTCCAACGCTCTGAAATACACCGGTCCCGGAGGCGCGGTTTCTGTCTCAGCCCGGACCACCGATGAGGAAGTGGTGTTCTCAGTGTCGGACACGGGGCAAGGTATCCCGTCTCAGTATCTTGAAAGAATCCTGGAACAGTTCTTTCGCGTTCCCGGCCAAGAAGGAGACTCAGGTGCAGGATTGGGACTTTCAATAGTGCAAGAGATAGTTACCGCTCATGGAGGGACCGTGAATGTGGAGAGCACCGAAGGGGCCGGGAGTACCTTCGCTTTTTCTCTCAAGAGCGAGGATACTTCGCCACAAGAGGAGGGGCAACCATGATTGATCTGGTCTATGTCTTGGTTCTAACAGGGTTTTTCTTATTATGTCTGTTGTACGCGAGGGCTTGCGAAAGGATTTGAATCATGTATGAAGCGGCCGTGCCTTTTATAGGTGTCCTTTTGATCGTCTATCTGTTCGTGACAGTGATTAGACCTGAATGGTTCTAGCGGAGGCGTAATGCCATGGAATTATTCGCGTGGATTCAACTTGCGCTTTACCTGGGCTTACTGTTGTTGCTCACCAAACCGATGGGACTGTATCTCGTTCAGGTTTTGGACATTAACGGCAAGACCTTCCTGGACCCTGTTATGCGGCCTTTGGAAAGAATGTTTTATCGGCTGCTTCGCGTCGATTCCAGTCAGGAACAAGATTGGAAGGGATATTCGTTATCTCTGATCGTCTTCAGCCTTGTGGGTGTGCTGTTCACTTATACGATCCTCCGTTTGCAGCACCTGCTGCCGCTTAATCCGCAAGCGTTTGGCCCCGTCAGCGACCATCTTGCGTTCAACACCGCCGTAAGCTTCATGACCAATACCAATTGGCAGGCGTACGGAGGCGAATCCACTCTGTCGTATTTTTCTCAGATGGTCGGACTAACCTTTCATAACTTCGTTTCCGCAGCCGCGGGCATTGCAGTGGCAGCCGCGTTGGTGCGCGGCATCGCCCGCCATTCAGCCGGGACAATCGGAAATTTCTGGGTAGATCTGATCAGGATGAACCTTTACTTGCTGTTGCCACTTTGCTTGGTCTACTCCCTGTTTCTGTTGTCGCAAGGAATGATTCAGAACTTTAAACCTTATGACACCGCCCAAGTGGTTGAGCCCTACACAATTCAGCTTCCCAAGAAAGATGCCGAAGGTCGGGAAGTCAAAGACGCGGAAGGCAACCTGGTGATGGAGAAGCGCAAGATTGAAACTCAAACCATCCCTCAAGGGCCGATGGCTTCCCAGGTGGCGATAAAGATGTTGGGCACCAATGGAGGTGGATTCGTAAACGCCAATGCATCTCACCCTTTCGAGAACCCTACACCGCTGTCCAACTTCCTCCAATTGTTATCCATTTTATTGATCCCGAGCGGTTTAACCTATTATCTCGGGAGGATGGTAAAGAACCAGCGGCATGGGTGGGCGGTTTGGTCCGCTATGGCAGCTATCTTCCTTGCAGGTGTCCTGGTCTGTTGGTGGGCGGAAGCTCAGGGCAATCCTCGCATGACGGCGCTGGGAGTGGATGCTTCCGCCGGAAACATGGAAGGCAAAGAGGTCCGTTTCGGGATATTGAATTCAGCACTCTGGGCCACAGCAACCACAGCCGCTTCCAACGGGTCGGTCAATGCCATGCACGATTCCTTCACTCCACTGGGTGGATTGATTCCGTTGCTCAACATTCAGTTGGGCGAAGTGATCTTCGGGGGTGTCGGATCAGGATTGTACGGGATGCTTGTCTTTGTGGTGCTGGCCGTGTTCCTGGCCGGTCTAATGGTAGGACGCACACCCGAGTACCTTGGCAAGAAAATAGATGCTTACGATGTGAAGGTTAGTGTCCTTTTCGTGATGGTACCCGTCTTCGCCATCTTAATGTTCACAGCTTGGGCCGCGGTAAGTAGTTGGGCGTTGGCCGGTCTGAACAACCAAGGGCCGCACGGCTTGAGCGAAATAATGTACGCGTACTCGTCAGGGGCCGGCAACAACGGCAGTGCCTTTGCGGGATTGAACGTCAATACCTATTGGTACGACACCACCATAGGAATTGCGATGCTTCTGGGGCGGTTCTTTATGATAGTGCCGGTTCTGGCCTTGGCCGGCAGTCTTGCCAAGAAAAAGCTTGTGCCCCCAAGTGTGGGCAGTTTCCCCGTTTCCGGACCTATTTTTATCGCTCTCTTGGCCGGCACTGTCCTGATAGTCGGAGCGCTGACGTTCTTCCCCGCGCTGTCGTTAGGGCCGATTGTCGAGCATTTCATAATGACAAATTCTAACGTGGTGTTTTGATAAGGACAAACCGCAATGGCCATAAAAGTTCATTCAACATTTGAACGAGAAATCCTGACCCAGGCCGTGATCGATTCCTTCAAGAAGCTCAATCCACTGTGGATGGTCAAAAATCCCGTAATGTTCGTTTGCGAGGTCGGCGCGGCAATAACCACAGCGAGCCTCATCTTCAAGCCTGAGAGCGGGAGCTTCGGGCTTCAAATTTCGACCTGGCTCTGGTTCACTGTCCTGTTCGCCAACTTTGCAGAGGCAGTGGCCGAAGGACGGGGCAAGGCCCAAGCTAACGCTCTGCGGAAGACACGCACACAGACAATGGCGCATCGCCTTGTGCAGGACGGCCTGTTCCAGCAGGATATTTCCGCGGATCAATTAAGGAAAGGCGACGAGGTCGTTGTCTCCGCGGGGGAGATCATACCCGCTGACGGAGAGGTGATCGAGGGTGTCGCTTCCGTGGACGAATCGGCCATCACGGGTGAATCAGCGCCTGTTATACGCGAATCCGGCGGCGACCGAAGCTCGGTCACAGGTGGGACCAGAGTTCTGTCCGATCGCCTCGTAATCCGAGTGACGGCCAACCCGGGGGAGAGTTTTCTTGACCACATGATCAATTTGGTCGAAGGAGCGCAGCGTCAGAAGACCCCGAACGAGATAGCCCTCACGATCCTGCTGGCAGCCCTCACCATTATTTTTCTGGTTGTAACGATTACTCTGAAGTTCTTCGGTCTCTATTCCAATGTCGCCTTCCCCATCACAGTCCTCGTGGCATTGCTCGTCTGCCTCATCCCAACCACCATTGGGGGTCTCTTGAGCGCCATTGGAATCGCGGGAATCGACCGGCTGGTACAGAAGAACGTACTGGCCATGAGCGGCCGCGCAGCGGAGGCGGCAGGAGACGTGGATGTGCTGCTTCTGGACAAGACGGGAACTATCACTCTTGGGGATCGTCAGGCAACAGAGTTCCTTGCCGCGGCCGGAATTGAACTCCAGAAATTGGCCGATGTTGCTCAATTGGCCTCTTTGGCTGATGAAACACCCGAGGGCAGAAGCATCGTCGTCCTTGCAAAGCAGTATGGGCTCAGGGGACGCAGGATGAAGGAGATGCCTTCCGCGAAATTTATCCCGTTCAATGCTCAGACGCGAATGAGCGGCGTCGACATTGACGGCAGGCAAATCAGGAAAGGCGCGCCTGACGCAGTACAAGAGTTTATCGGCCAAGCGTTACCCGACTCGGTTGAGGCAGAAATTACATGGATTTCCAATTCAGGCGGAACCGCCTTGGTAATAGCTGAAAATGACAAAGCCCTTGGTGTGGTTCATCTGAAAGATATCGTGAAGGGCGGGTTGAAAGATCGCTTCGAGCGCTTTCGTGCCATGGGGATCAAAACCGTCATGATCACCGGTGACAACCGCCTGACCGCTGCCGCTATTGCGAAGGAAGCCGGAGTTGACGATTTCTTGGCCGAGGCCAGACCCGAAGACAAGCTGGCTCTCATCCGGAAGGAACAGGCCTCCGGCCGTCTTGTGGCAATGACCGGAGACGGCACCAACGATGCCCCTGCCCTCGCTCAAGCCGATGTGGGTGTGGCCATGAATACCGGGACTCAGGCGGCAAAAGAAGCGGGCAACATGATAGATCTGGACTCGAACCCCACCAAGCTCATCGAGATAGTGGAAATCGGAAAACAGATGCTCATGACACGCGGAGCGTTGACGACTTTTAGCATCGCCAACGATGTCGCCAAGTATTTTGCCATAATCCCGGCAATGCTTATGGCCACTTTTCCCGTTATCGGGCCTTTGAACATCATGGGCCTGCATTCACCGGAAAGCGCAATTTTAAGCGCTGTGATCTTCAATGCTCTCATTATAGTAGCTCTGATACCTTTGGCATTGAGGGGTGTGCGGTTTCGACCTCTCAGCGCGGCCGTGCTTTTGCGCCGCAACCTACTCGTCTACGGACTCGGTGGGCTGGTCGCTCCTTTTGTGGGGATCAAACTTGTGGATCTCGTGGTGGTAGTCCTGCATCTCGTGTAGGGAGGGGAGTCTAAAATGAAGAACCTTATTTCCGAGTTGCGCATTGCCTTAACCGCTACATTCTTCTTGGCTGTCATTTTGTGCGGGATTTATCCTCTGGCGGTATGGGGCATAGGCCAAGTCGCGTTTCCACGTCAAGCCAACGGCTCTCTCGTGGTACAAAGTGGAAAGATAATTGGATCGGAGCTTCTAGGGCAGAATTTTTCAGATCCCAAGTACTTTCATCCGCGCCCCTCGGCAGCGGGGGAGACGGGTTATGACGGGGGGAATTCCGGTGGCAGCAATCTGGGGCCAACCTCCAAAAAACTGATTAACTCGGTAAAAGACCGTGTTGAGGCGTATCGCACGAACAACGGCCTGGCGTCAACGGTTCCTGTGCCTGCTGATGCCGTGACGGCCTCGGCAAGCGGTTTGGATCCGCACATCAGCATCCCGAACGCTCTGATCCAAGCAAAACGGATTGCAAAAACCCGAGGTTTGGGTGAAAGCGCTGTTAAAGCAATGATAAAGGCCCACACCGAAGGTCGGGATCTTGGTCTGTTTGGAGAAGAACGCGTCAACGTGCTCAAGCTCAACCTGGCGCTGGACAGCAGACTGTGAAACAGAACCTCTCAGCTGAAAACAGAGCCGACACTTTCCTTCGGATGATCCGCCGTGCTCAACGAGGAAGGCTCAAGATCTATCTAGGGTACGGCGCGGGCGTCGGCAAGACCTATCAGATGCTCCTGGAGGGCCATCGGCTCAAGGCCGAAGGCATTGATGTGGCGATTGGGCTGGTGGAGACTCACGGCCGCACCGAGACAGCCAAGCTCATAGAAGGACTGGAAGTCATCCCCCGGCGTCGTGAGGAGTATCGCGGGGTGACGCTCGAAGAGATGGACCTCGATGCCGTCTTGGCCAGAAAGCCCCACGTTGCGCTCATCGACGAACTGGCTCACACCAATGCGCCTGGAAGTCAACATCCAAAACGATACCAGGATGTCCAGGACATCTTGGCCGCGGGAATTCACGTTATCACCACATTGAACATACAGCATCTGGAAAGTCTGTACGACATTGTAGAAAAATCGGTCCGCGTCAAGGTCCGTGAGCGCCTGCCCGACACGGTTGTTGCGGAAGCGGATGAGATCGTAAACATCGACTTGAGCCCTGAAGACTTGCGAGAGCGGCTCCGAGAAGGCAAAATTTATGCCCCCGATCGGATTCAGACAGCGCTGGCCAATTTCTTCACGGATTCGAATCTTGAAACCCTCCGTGAATTGACATTGAGAGAACTCGCGGCTCGGATCGACTCGCGAAGACGTGAACAGATAGAAGAGGAAGAAGTTGTCGCTCCGGATCAAGTCATGGTGTGCCTCAGCTCTCGCGGGCCCAACAGCGAGATGTTGCTCCGCTATGCTTCACGGCTGGCCGGGAGACTGAATCGCAACTGGTACGCGGTTTACGTTCAAACACCTTCCGAGGACCCGACAGTCGTGGATCTTCAGACCCAACAAGTCCTTTCGGGGACACTTACGCTCGCCAAACAACTGGGAGCTATGGTGTTCACCTACAAAGGTGAGGACATCGCCGACACCATTCTGCGTTTTGCAAAGGAATACAGGGTCGGCCACATCGTAATAGGGAGTCCGAGTCCACTCCCGTTCTGGAAAAAGCTTCTAGGAAGAAAGAACGTCGTAGAGCAGCTCATAGACAAAGCTAGAGGAATGACCACGGTCGTCATGGACACTGGAAGGTACGAGACAACCGCAGAGGTCACAGTCCCTGAAGTTCGAAGCGACTCCATAGCGGAAACGAAGTCTGCGGCCCCGTTTCATACTGCCCCTTTGAGTTCCGCCCTCTCCAGCTCAGGAATTCTTCTCTGGGAACAGCCTGTCACGAAGGAGATCGCGCTTCGCGCGCTGGTGCAGTCCGTGGCCGACGGCGAAATTCACGATCGCAAGCTTCTTCTGGTGAATCTCCTAAAACGCGAGCAAGAGTCTTCAACGTTTTTCAATGAAGGGGTGGCCTTTCCCCACGTCCGCCTGGAGGCGCTGTCGGCTCCCATAATAGCCCTCGGAATTGCCAAGCATGGTATTTCAGATGCGCCCACCGATCAGCCCGTAAAACTGGTATTCCTTATACTGTCTCCAAAAGAACCGCCCGACCTGCAGGTTCGCTTGCTGGGCATGGTCAGTCGCGCCGCGCGAAGCAGGCATTTAGTCGAAAGCCTTGTTTCCTCCGCCACTGGTGAGCACGCTTTGGCTGCTATACGCGACTGGGAGATGCTCGGCGAGAACTAGGATTATGTGGTGATCGGCCAAATAATTGTCCAAGAACGCGACCCATTAAAAAAATCGTGGGAAAAAGCAAGGTCGGCGGGCACGGCCCGCCCTACGGGAAGCCTCTCCTTCTAACGTAGGGTGGGCCATGCCCGCCGATTATGGATGCGACGACAGCTTTCAGCGGACCATGTTACCGCAAATTTCTTGCGGCAATCGCTATATCGAATCACTTGCCCAGGATGGACCTGCCGGCCACGAGCCTCATAATTTGATTGGTACCGGTGTAGATTTGTGTGAGTTTGGCATCGCGCATCATGCGTTCAACCGGATAGTCTTTCATGTAACCGTACCCGCCGAGTATCTGCACCGCATCCGTGGTAACCTTCATGGCCGTGTCGGACGCGGTGAACTTGGCCATAGCGGCTATAAGCCCGGCTTCCTTATGGGCATTCCGGTCGAACATTAAGGCCGCTTTGTAAGTGAGAAGCCGGGAGGATTCCACTCCCGCGGCCATGTCCGCGACCATGAATTGAATGGGCGAAAGGGCTGCTATAGGCTTGCCGAACTGAATCCTCTCTCCTGCGTATTGAACTGCTTCGTCCAGTGCTCCTTGCGCCAAGCCGACCGCCTGAGATGCGCAGAAGAGCCTGCTCATGGCCAGCGTCCGCATGAGACTGGGAAACCCATCGCCCTCCTTACCGATGAGATTTTCCCTCGGTATCTCCATATCCTCAAAAAACAACTCGGAGTTGATCGAGCCACGCATGCCCATCTTGTTCTCATTCTTGCCGTATACCAGGCCGGGGAAAACCTTCTCCACAACAAACGCGCTGATCCCTTTCGCCTGCTTGCCCGGATCGGTAAACGCGTAAAGCACGAAGAAGTCCGCCACAGAGCCGTTGGTTATGAAGCACTTCTGACCGTTGACCACGAAGCGGTCTCCCTTTGCCACAGCTCTTGTCCTCATTGAGAGTAGATCCGAGCCGGCTGCCGGTTCCGTAGCTGCAAGAGCGGTCAAGGCCCTGGAATCGCCGCCCAGCCGGGTCAGATATCTTTCCTTCAGGTCTTGGCCGGCCGAATGGAGAATGGGCAACATGCCGTCAGCTTGAGCTATCAGCATCAATGCGGTGGATGCGCACACGCGGGAGATCTGTTCAAGAATCATGGAAAAAGTCAAAAAAGAAGTCTCCACCCCGCCGTATTGTGAAGGGAGTAGCGGATTGAGGAGCCCGTTTTCAGCGAACACATTCAAAGCATGGTCGGGAAATCCGCCGGTCTCGTCCAGTTCCGCGGCGCGGGGCTTGATCTCCTTTTCCGCGATTCTCCGAACCGTATCTAAGATCATCTTCTGTTCATCACTCAATGCGAACAACCTGTTGCCTCCTGAAAAAGGTTATTGTTCCTGAACGAGTAACCCAGCGGAATTGTCGAGGTAAGGGCACGGCATGCCGTGCCCCTACAACCCCTTCAAGGCGGTTCTTCGTTTGAATCCAAGAAAGTGCTGCCTTGCGACCGATGTTTGATATTTCATAGCCATCGGCGAAACTTTATTTGCGTAAGAAAGTTTCTCCCGTGCCCGCTTCAAAGAACTCTATATTGCTCGCTTGTCGGTTTCCGCTGCCAGCGGAAACCGACAAGCGAGCATGACATAGGAGTTTTTGGAGAGGGGTGCGGGGAGACCCTTTTTGCAAAAAGGGTCTCCCCGCAATCCAACCTTGCTAAGGCAAAGGGTGGCCTGCCTCTTTCATTATTTCTCGTGCAATCACGAGTCGTTGAATCTGATTAGTGCCCTCGAAGATCTGCGTCAGCTTCGCGTCCCTGAACATTCGTTCCACGTGGAAGTCCTTCATATAACCGTACCCGCCCAGCACTTGGATCGCGTCCGTGGTGACCTTCATGGCCGCGTCCGAGGCAAAGCATTTTGCCATAGAAGCCAACTTGGTATTATTTTGACCGTTGTCGTGGAGAGCGGCAGCGCAGTATACGAGCCCGCGCGCCGCTTCAATCAGCATGGCGCTGTCTGCAAGAATCGCCTGGATGAGCTGATGTCCGGCAATTGGTTTTCCAAAGGCCGCGCGTTCCGATGCGTACCGTACCATGGCTTCAAAGGCTCCTTGAGCTATACCCAGGGCTTGAGCGGCCACGGCCGGCCGTGACATGTCGAAATCCTTCATCGCGAGCATAAAGCCTCGTCCTTCCTCACCCAGAAGGTTTCGAGCCGGGACCCTCACATCATCCAGGATGACTTCGGTAGTATTCGAGCCGCGTTGTCCGAGTTTGTTTTCCGTTCGCCCCACGGAAAGACCTGGCCGATCTCGTTCCACAAGAAAGAACGAAAGGCCGTCGTGTCCGCCTCCCACCGAGGTCCTTGCCAACACCGAGTAGAGCGAGGCTACACCTCCGTTGGTGGCAAAGCACTTGGTGCCAGAGATGATGTAATCGCCCCCCTCCCGTTTCGCGCTGGTCCTGATCGAAGCCACATCAGAACCGGCATGCGGTTCTGTAACAAGATAGGCCACGAGCAACCGGTCGTCGGCGATCCCGCGAAGAATCTCGTTTCTAATCTCTTGAGACGCTCCATGCACAATGGGAAACGAGCCAACGGCCTGTATGATCAACAACAGAGCCGATGCTGCGCAGCATTTGGCGATCTCTTCCACCGCAATGCACAGCGCTGTCCCGCGGTCTCTTTCCAGTCCTCCGAATTCAGGTGGAAGCGCCAGAGTCAGAAGGCCCAGATCCCAGCAGAGGGACTCCACCTCCCGGTTGAAAGCGCCTGTTTCATCTATCGCGGCTGCAAGGGGCGCGATCTTCTCCCTTGCGGCCCGACTCACAGTTTCCCTAAATATTCTCAGTTCTTCTGTTGTTTCAAGCATTGGACAGCCGCCTGGTTAACGCTTTGCCCTGAAATCTACCGGGGCATATTCTCTTTGAATGTCCACCACCTAAATCGAGTGGACCCGGCCTTTAATCGAGATCGACGAATTCAGATTTCTCCGCGATGCGTTTCACCGCGTCCACGGCTATTTGAATCTCGTCCAGGGTGTTGAAATACCCCAGACTAAATCGAACCGTGCCGTCCGGGAATGTGCCTAGCGCCTGGTGAGCAAGCGGCGCGCAATGCAAACCCACTCGGACAGAGATCTCGTATCGGTCCTGCAATATGGTGCCGGCTTCCTGCGGGTGAAGGCTTTCGAAGGTAGCGGGAATGGATCGTCCGCCGCATCCCCCGAAGGAGACCCGCAAGCCATCGGGCAGAGCCTGGTCAAAGGTCATAGACAGCACAGGGACTTGCTGCTCGGGCTTGAGCGGCCCGTAAAAAACAAGCCCCGGCACATCTATGAGCCCTTCTATAAAGGCCTCCATGAGTTGCATTTCGTGGAGTCTGATTTTCTCCACCCCTGTGGTGAGTACGAAATCAACCCCCGCGCCCAGACCAGCTATGCCGACGTTGTTCCTTGTGCCGCTTTCCAGCGCATCAGGGAAGAAATCCGGCTGCTCGTCCTGCTCGGACACGCTGCCCGTGCCGCCTCGCTTTAGGGGGCGAATCTTTAGCCCCTCCCGAACATACAGGCCGCCGGTTCCCTGCGGGCCGAAAAGGCCCTTGTGCCCGGTAAAGGCCAGATAGTCTATACCCATGGCCTGCACGTCGATTGGTATCACCCCGGCTGTCTGGGCCGCGTCCAGCAGCACAGGTATTTCACCGGCGGCCTGCCGTACTGCGACCACGTCCTGAATAGACCCGCATACGTTGGACGCGTGGTTTACAGCGACCAAGGCGGTATTCGGCCGTATCATTCGCGCGAGGGCATCAACATCCAACATCCCCATCTTGTCGCAAGGGGCCACAGAAACCGCGACGACTCCAGTCCTTTCCAGGTGTCGAACCGGTCGCACCACCGAATTATGCTCCATCTGGGTTATGATGACGTGATCGCCCGGGTTCAGAGCCCCATATATCACCGTATTGAGGGATTCGGTGGCATTCAAGGTGAAGGCAATACGATCCGGATCGGGAATGTTGAAAAGCGCGGCCAACTTCCCGCGCGCGCCTTCAATAATTTGGGAGGCTTCCAAGGATTGCTCGTGCCGAGACCTTCCAGGATTGGCGCCCACATTGGTCATGAAATGCACCATCGCCTCTACTACCCCTGGAGGCTTGGGGAAAGAGGTGGCTGCATTGTCCATGTAAATCCGACGCTTCACGTGTGATACCAAGGAGTTTGGATGAGAGAAATGCGGGGAGGACCTTTTTATAAAAAGGTCCTCCCCGCACCCCTCTCCAAAAACTTCCATATCATGGCCGTTAGACAGCTTCCGCCGGCACCGGAAGCTGTCTAACGGCCATGATATTGAGTTCTCTGAAAGGAGATTAGGAGAAACTCTTTAACTCACGGAGGGCTGACTGTGCCCGCCAATTCTTTGATTCGGCAGCAGAGGCCGCCCTACGGGTGAACAGCTATACTACACTAGCTGTTTCCGGCCTTCTTTAAGGCTGCAAGTATCTTTTCCGGCGTGATGGGCAGGTCCTTTATTCTGATGCCTATGGCGTCGTAAACCGCGTTTGCGATTGCAGGCGCGGTCGGGACGCAAGCCGGCTCGCCGATGCCCTTGGCGCCGAAAGGCCCGGAAGGCTCGAAAGGTTCCACAAGGATCGCATCGATGGGGATCGTGTCCTTTGCCGTGAGGATCTTGTAGTCAAGCAGGTTGGCATTCATGACCCGCCCGTGATTCACCTGCATCTCCTCAGTCAGGGCATATCCCGCGCCCATCACAGTGGCTCCGTAAACTTGCCCTTTCACGAGCATGGGATTAATCGCTCGCCCTACATCATGGGCTGCCACGTAATTCAGTATTGCAACCTGGCCCGTTTCCTTGTCCACTTCAACTTCCACACCATGCGCCCCAAAGGTGTAGCAGCACGAGATGTTCCCCTTCCCTTCCCTGTCCAACATCTCGTTCGGAGGATCGTAAAATGCCTCGCCGATGACCATTTCACCCTTGCCGGTGCCGACCATGTGAGCCTTGCGTAAAATCCGTGAGGCTTTCAAGCGGAAATGCGGGTTCTCGGGATCGCTCTTGCAGAAAACCTCTCCATTTCTCACATCAAGATTGGCAGGGTCCGAAACGAGGCTGTAATCAATCTCCGGGGAAACAAAATCCGGCTGGGTCCTAGCCTTTTTCTTCAGGTCCTGCTGAATTAGAAAAGGCATCCATCTGGAGGCCATATCCACGACCTTGGCCTTCACCTGGGCCGCAGCCATGAGTATGGCATGGCCGGCGATAAACGCGTGCCGGCTCGCGTGCGTGCCCACATCCCACGGACAAATCTCAGTGTCGCCTTGAAAGATCGAGACATCTTCCGGCCGCAACCCGGTAGCCTCTGCAACCATTTGCCGTATAATCGTTTCAGACCCCTGGCCCTGGTCCGTGCCACCGGTTATCACAGTGACTTTTGCGTCATCGTCCACTTTCAGTATGATGCCCTGCGCATCGGACAAGTAAACTCTCGCTCCGCCACCCACGTGTAGGAACGAAGCCACCCCGACCCCGCGGCCCGTTCTCTTGCCCTGTTTACTCTGCCATCCCAGTTTTGTTTCGACTTCGTCGAGGCATTCCTTCATGGGGCAGGTGGTAATTTTCAGGCCCATGGGCGAAGTTTCATAAGGAACATTCGCGTTTATCCGCCTGAACTCCAATGGATCTATCTTGGCAGCCTCGGCCAGTTGATCCATGGATTGCTCCACCACGTACGTCGCCTGCGGGTTGCCATATCCTCTCATGGCCTGTGCGTAGATGTTGTTGGTGTACACGCAGGTAGCCTGAAACTGAACGTTTGCAACGCGGTATAACGACGAGATCGGGATCATCATTACCGAAGGCGTGGTGGCTCCCCATGAAGTGTATGCTCCATTGTCCAGGATCATGTCCACTTTCCGGAACGTGAGGCGCCCGTCTTTGTCACACCCTTGCTCAACAGTGCCGATAACAGGCTGCCGCGGAGGACTGGCGGTAAATTCCTCCTGTCTGGTGAATATTATCTTCACCGGGCATCTGGTCTTCCAGGCAAGCAGGACCAGAATAAATTCGTACACGTCAGTGTCCAACTTGCTCCCGAAACTACCGCCGACATAAGGGGTCAAGATGCGGGTCCGCCCCTTGATCCCCATGCTGTTCAGGAACATGTCAAGACGGTCCTTGCCGCCGAACGGGACGTTGGTGACGCTTCGGAAGACCAAATTGTCGTCCACATCGAACTCGGCAATGCCGCCGCTGGCTCCCATACAGGTCTGGTGGACCCATTGGGTCCTAAAGGTATCTTTTACAACTACGTGGGATGCGTCCCGCGCCTTGTCAACGTCACCGAACGCGAGTTTCCACGGCAGCGGTAATATGTTGTTGCGTCTGGGTTTTCCTCGCGCGTCGAGTTCGTGAATTAGGGGGGCATCTTTTTGCATCGCCTCGATCGGGTCAAATACCGCCGGGAGATCTTCGTACTCTACTTTGATCAGGCTTAAGGCTTCCTCTGCGATTTCCTCATCTATAGCGGCTACAGCAGCGACCTCATCCCTGAACTGCCGCACTTTGTCTCTCTTCAAGGCGGTCTGATCGCCGAGAAATCCCACGCGCACATCGGGAGTGTTGAACCCTGTCAGGACTGCCCTCACACCGTGCAACCTCTCCGCTGCCGACGTGTCTATGCTTTTGATCCTGGCATGGGGGCGGGTGCTGTAGAGGATTTTCCCGTAAAGCATCCTGGGAAGAGCGATATCCCCTATGAACGCGGCGCGGCCCGTGACTTTGTCCTTGTCCGCACGGGGGAATGACTTCCCAACAAAGAGATCTCCCATTTTTTATCTCCCTGGCGCTTGGGGTTGAGGTCTGCCGTAACAGCGGCTGTTCCCGGGTCTCAACTTGTCATCCCGAGCGCTTGGACATGACCTCCGCGGCCTGCATCACCGATTCCACGATCTGAACGTATCCTGTGCACCGGCACATGTTGCCGGCAATCGCGTGCCGGATTTCGTCCTCCGTGGGTTTAGGATTCGCATCCAACAGGGCTTTCGCCGACATGATCATGCCCGGCGTGCAAAACCCGCACTGAACCCCTGCTTTGTCAAGAAAGGCCTGCTGGATCGGATGCAGCTCGCCGCGCTCTGTCATCAAACCTTCAATGGTCAGCACTTCTTTGCCTTCGGCCTCCAATACGGGATAAATGCAACTGTTTACAGGCGCGCCGTTTACCAACACCGTACAGGCGCCGCATTCGCCTTCGCCGCAACCCTGTTTAGCTCCGGTCAATTCCAGTTCGTCCCGCAGGACCCGCAGCAAGTTCCAATGGGGATAAACATCCACTTCTACCGAATGCCCGTTGACGATGAACCTCACGGTCCGCTTCATCGGTCCATTGCTCCTTTTCATTACCGGCTGTTGGGCGCTACCGGCGTGCGCGTTGCTGACAGATGAGGCCAGTTCGCTTTACCAGCACACCGATCATATCGCGGCGATACCACTCCGAACCGCGGATCGTTGTCCTGGGGCTGGCTTCGGCTGCTGCAAGTTTCCCGGCTTCAGCCAAGGCCGCCTCATCCACGATTCTGCCTTCAAGGAAGGCTTCGGCCTTCCTCGCGCGCAGAGGCACGGGCGCTGCTACGCCAAGACCTATCCTCGCCTTCTGGCAGGTCTTCAGGTCGTCATCGAATGACAGCAGCATTGCCACCCCGAGAATGGGCAGGTCCATCGCCTTGCGCCGAGTGTGCTTCCAGTAGGCCATTCCGGTATTCGAAGCAGGTTTGGGAACCACGAACTCGGTGACCAGGTCCCCTGTTTCGAGAACCGTCTTACCCGGTCCCTTAAAGAACTCCTCGATGCGTACAGATCTGGTTCCGCCGGCACTGGAAATCTTGACTTCGGTGTCCAGGACCAGCATGGGCGGAGCAGTGTCGGCTGACGGCGCGGCATTGCACAAGTTGCCGCCGATTGTCCCTGAATTCCGCACCTGTACCGACCCCAGGCCCCTCACGGCATCATGGATCGCCGGAAACCCCTGCTGAATCACAGGGGAAAGTTCAAGCGCCCTGTGCGGGGTAGCGCTTCCGATTCTAAGGTCCGCGCTCAGGTCAATGAAGTTCAAGGCGGGTATGTTCCTCAAGGAAATGAGGTACTCGGCGGATATGAGCTTCTTTTTCCATTGGACCATTACGTCCGTGCCGCCCGCGATCACCTTGGCCTTATCCCCGTACTGTGCGAGGAGACTCAGCGCGTCCTCAACCGACGTAGGTTTGAGGTATTCGAACGTTCTCACAAACGCCTCCTGCTGGTCTGGAAGTACTGATTGAAGGCTGGGCAGGAATCCATTTTCCGGCCTTTTTATAACACATTTGCAAGGCTTTTTACAATTAATGGCGGTGTGCTCTTGTCCGTTGAGTTGTAGCAAGTGTCAAAAAATAATGTCCGCCACTTGCCCTTTTGCGTCAAGCTCTTACGGAAAAACGAATTGTTGCGTCAGCACCATTTACTGTCCTTGGCCTGTGGTACGTACGGTACATTATTGATCCATATGTTGAGCTTTGCATACATTGGTCGCGTTATCATTCGATTAACATCCTTAAAGTAGTTTATAGTTTGACAAAAAACAGCAGGCAGTGTATTTTTTGCCCGTTCATTTCAAAC
Source organism: Desulfomonile tiedjei (assembly GCA_016212925.1). Classification (NCBI taxonomy): domain Bacteria; kingdom Pseudomonadati; phylum Thermodesulfobacteriota; class Desulfomonilia; order Desulfomonilales; family Desulfomonilaceae; genus Desulfomonile; species Desulfomonile tiedjei. The sequence goes on along the minus strand of JACRDF010000006.1, from coordinate 82,207 downwards.
AATTTGTTTTTCCGGGACCTATGGTTTCGGTTTGTTGCTTGAGTCCGGCAGAGGGTATAGGGGTTAGGGTCGGACTCTTTTTTTATGGGTACAAGGCCTTGAGCTGTTTGTGAGCTTAGGGCCTTTTTTAGTTTCATGCCATTACGCTTTCGAGCTGTGAAGATGACTTCGCAGCAGAAGCAGCACTGACCTGGTGCCCAGGTCAGTGGCACCCAACAACCCATCAATATCCACCAGGGGCGCGACGGACGAGGGCTTTGTCAGGTCCGTGTCCGATTCAACGGATTGTTCATTGGGTGCCCGCGCATCGGTATGGTGCGCCTTTTCGTTTATTCATGGAGAAGCATTGTGGGTTTTGTCCAGCTATTTATGTATGTTACTAAGAATAACCGCCAATGCATCAAGCAGAGCTTGACATTATCCTTGTATCTATGCTACTAACATAGTACCTTCCAGCTCAGGCTGCGAAAGGCAGAAAACCCGGCGCTACCTGCCTGACCCCGCTCCGGGTTTTCATTTTTTTCTCGCCCTGGCCTTTATCAATTCCGATCCGCGTCCCCATGCCGCCGCGATCGCTCAGAAGATTCTCACGCCAAATTCTTCCTGTACCAGGTAATGCTTTCCCCCAGGCCTTGACGAAGGTCGTGGCCCGCTGTGAATCCCAGCATTTTGGCCGCGAGCGAGGTATCTGCGAGGGAATGCATGACATCACCCGGCCGCGGAGCGTCGTGGCGAGGCTCGATTTGAGTCCCCAAAAGCTCTTGAAGGGTGCGGAGAAGTTCCAGGAGCGTAGTTCGCTCTCCCCGTCCTATATTGTAGCCTGCGCCGCAGGCCTCAGCCGGGGCGTCCAGAGCCAAAAGATTGGCTGCTACCACATCCTTTACATAGGTAAAATCCCTGCTCTGTTCACCGGTTCCGAAGATCACCGGTTGGCGACCCGAGACCAACGCCTTTACGAAGCGCGGGATTACGGCAGCATAATCGGACTCAGGGTCCTGCCTTGGGCCATAAACATTGAAGTAACGGAGGCCTACGGTTTCAAATGCGTAGAGACCCTTGAACAGGCGTCCGTAATCTTCATTCACCCGTTTGGTCAGCGCATAGGGCGACAGAGGAAGGCCCTCTTGCCCCTCGCGTTTCGGAAGGACTTCGCTATCTCCGTAGACCGACGAGGAAGAGGCGTATACAACCCTCGAAACACTGCAGTCCCGCGCTGCGAGAAAGACATTGAGAGTCCCGTCCGCGTTGACCTGTTGAGTTGTGATCGGATCTTCTACGGACCGGGGAACGCTCCCGAGAGCGGCTTGATGCAACACCGCATCCATGCCCGTTGTTGCGCGATGCACGGCTTCCATGTCACGGATATCGCCTTCAATCAGTTCAAAGTCCTTGTTGGGCTTCCAGCGGGCGTTGCCAAGTCCTTCCAGGTTCGCCCTTCTTCCAGTGCTGAAGTTGTCGAGGACTCGAACTTGGTATCCCAGTTCCAGGGAGCCTTCGACCAGATGGCTCCCAATGAAGCCCGCTCCGCCGGTTATCAGTATTCTCTTGTTGCCTTTATTCAGGGCCATGCCTCTTCTCCATGAAGATTCAATCCAACCTGCTCGAAAGAAGCATTAAAGGTAGCGATTTTCACCGGAAAATCAACGTGAAATTTCAAATGAGCGGGCAAGTTGTTAAATATGGTCTCACCCCTTGGTAAGGGCACGGCATGCCGTGCCCCTACATCTGCAGACTATGCGGTGAGAAGACTCTTGGTTGTTCAAAATGGGATTTCCCATTTAAGTAGGTGGCAAAACCCGAGATTCAACCGCGATTCCAAGATTTGCAAAAATCCCAAGATAAGCGTACCATGTCGGCGAACGCTACGGCAGGCCGATTTGGCTCTGATTTGCATGTGAATTCAACGGAATTGTTCGGTCCCCGAACACGAAAAGTCCGAAGGTGGTCTTATGCCAATACACGAATACAAATGCGCTGATTGCGGCGAGATAAACGAATTCCTTGTCGGGATCGGCAGAAATTCAGATGAGTTGGTGTGCCGCGGCTGTGGCGGATCTCACCTTGAAGCACTGATCTCCGCGGCTGCCTCCTCTTCGCGGTTCCATTTGCCCGGCTCTGCCCCGGGAGATTCCTGGTGGGGGAAAACCGCACCGCAGAAGGGTTGCCAAGGTAAGGGTTGCAGGGATAAATCCTGAGTTTGATTAGCCTATTAGAAAAGGGACACTCCGTGACTGTAACAGAATACGTGCATGGTTACTCTGATAGGGAATGCACCCGCTTGCTCGATCAGGCCAACACGCTCACCGACCTTTTGCACAGCGATACCATATATCCTTCCGGCAGCAGGGTCTTGGAAGCTGGGTGCGGAGTTGGCGCTCAGACTGTCATATTGGCGAAGAACAGCCCCGGCGCTTTCTTCACTTCAGTTGATATTTCTCCATCCTCCCTTGAGGAAGCGCGGGCTTCAGTCCAAAAAGAAGGCCTATCCAACGTAACCTTTCAGATTGCCGACATTTTCGACCTGCCTTTTGAGGCGGAAGGCTTCGACCACGTTTTCATTTGTTTTGTATTGGAACACTTGCAGAAGCCGGTCGACGCGTTGGTCCGCCTGAAATCGGTGCTGAAAAGAGGCGGCACCATAACTGTAATCGAAGGGGATCACGGTTCCGCATACTTCTATCCGGAGAGCCGGGCCGCGTCCAAGGCAGTCCAATGCCTGATTGATGTTCAGGGCCGGATGGGTGGAAATTCTCTCATCGGCAGACAACTCTTTCCTTTACTAAAGGCAGCCGGCTTTGCCGAACCGTTAGTCTCGCCGAGGATGGTGTACGTCGATTCCGGCAAACCGGGACTGGTGGAAGGTTTTACCAAGAACACCTTTATTGCAATGGTGGAAGGCGTTAGAAAGCAAGCGCTGGAATTGAATCTCATGGATGAAATCCAATGGGAGAAGGGCATTTCCGACTTATACCGCACCACCGAAAGCGATGGGGTGTTCTGCTACACCTTCTTCAAAGGCACGGCCACATTGTAGGCAAAAGGACCGAGCGACCGGCGGGCCTATACGGATTCGCCTTTCAGCACGCATATCAACTCGGGCATTGTCCTGCGACCTTGGGAGATGCTTCTATCAACCGGAACGCGATCATGTTTACGCGAACGCGAATCGGTGAATAAGAAAAGCAATGACACCTAGATCAGAAGGCTTGACCTGCTCAGGGGATTCCACGCACAACGCCGGTTTCAGGACTCCGATAGGAGACCGCTATTTTGAAGATTATGCCCCCGGCTCTGTTCACGAGTTGGGCGGCATTACGATAGAGGAAGCCGAAATCCTCTCATTCGGCCGGCGCTTTGACCCGCAGCCTTTCCACACGGACCCGGAGGCCGCTAAAAGGTCCAGCTTCGGAGGCTTGATCGCTAGCGGCTGGCACACCGCGAGTCTGATGATGCGGCTGTTCGTTGAGTATTATCTCTCGCAGGTCGCGAGCCTTGGCTCACCCGGCGTTGATGAGCTGCGTTGGCTTAAGCCGGTCTACCCCGGTGACAGACTCTCGGCACGAGTGACCGTCACGGAGGCTACTCGCTCACGCTCCAAACCCGATCGGGGAATTGTCCGCTCGTACATCGAAGTGCTGAACCAGCGCAACGACATAGTAATGACCATGAAGGCGTTGAACATCATAGGTTGCCGGGAAAAGGCCAAACTAGCAAAGGAGGAACAATGGACTATCATCATATGACCGCTCCCTGCGGACTGCCTTGTTTTGAATGCTATGCCTATTTCGCAAATGAGAATGAAGAACTGAGAAAAATGGTAGCCAAGGAATTAAACCTTCCTCTGGAACGAGCCACTTGCCCCGGATGCCGAAACGCAAACGGCGAGCCGCCCCTCGTCCCGATGTCGTGCAATGTGTACCCGTGCGCAGAGGAGAAAGGCTTGGAGCATTGCGGTGAGTGCTCGGATTTTCCTTGCGACCATCTGCACCCTTATGCGGATAACCACAAGCGCTGGCATAATACGAAGGTCTTCCATCTTTGCCTGATAAGAAAAATGGGTTTGGAGGAATGGGCCGAGAATAAGGCAAAAAGCGTTTTCCAGACCTATTTATTTGAGAAATTCAAGTTGTGAAACAGCTATCTTCCTTGTGATCTGTTCCAGCGAGTATTGACGAGGAGGCAACGATCATGTCCAAAGTAATGATTCATCCTGCCACTTATGAGACCGCCCGCGAAGCGGTAGAGCGGGCTTTCCAGCTCTTCCCGCAGGAATTGCAGGGCAAGACGGTTTTGATCAAGCCCAACGTGCTTAGGGCTTCGGAAGCCAAAGAAGGCATCGTTACTAATCCGGCCGTGCTCCGCGCGGTGGTGGACCGGGTGGAAGCAGGCAATCCCGCAACCATCGTTGTGGGAGACAATCCGGGGCTCTTCAACTACGGAGCCAACGAAGAATGCTTCAGGCAAACAGGCCTTATGGAAGCCGCCAAGGGCTATTATCGAAACATCGGAGACGATTCCCGAAAAGTTGATTTCAACCCTGATTTCATGGCTACGGTAAGCCCCTCCCGGATTGTGCTGGATGCGGATATCATCATCAGCCTTCCGAAATTCAAGACCCATGGATTAACTGTGATTACCGGCGCGATCAAGAACAGTTACGGGATTTTGCCAGGGGCGCAGAAAGCCAAACTCCACATGGCAGCGGGCTGCGCAGAGCGCTTCCATGAAATGGTGGTTGAGGTGTTTCGGCTCCGAGTGCCCGATCTTTTCATAATGGATGCTGTGGTTGGTATGGAGGGCAATGGTCCTGCTTCGCCCGATCTGAGAGACATCGGCCTGATCCTGGCTTCTGACAACGCAGTGGCTCTGGATGCTGTCATGGCCTCGATGACGGGATGCGATCCGGGTCGGTTGCGATTCCTCCAAAAGGCCAAGGAAGTGGGGCTGGGCGACTACGACCTGAACACGATTGAGGTCATTGGTGAGTTGAAAAGATTAGTCGATTTCAAACTTCCCCCGTTGGGCGGGGAAGCCATTGTAAGCAACCCGGCGATACAACAGGTCATCCACAGTCGAACCATTGTTCGGCCTAAAGCAGACCCTGACTTGTGTACAGCGTGTGGCACCTGCATAGATCAATGCCCGGCATCGGCCCTGTCCATGGTTGACAACCTGCCTCAGGTGGACGCGGACACATGTATCACATGCTTCTGCTGCCAGGAAATGTGCCCTGAGAAAGCCATTTCCCTGCAGTAAAGAGTTTTACAAATCTTTTCCGTTTCAGCCTCGGGCTGGGTCGGCGTATTGTAGATTCAAACGGTCGGAATGTTGTGGCACGAGCGAACAAAAGCGCATCTGTGCCCACAAGCTATCAAATTGTCCGAGAAGGAGACTGAGATGGGCACGCTGGTTCACAGATCCGTGAGCAGGATCGTTCGGGAAAAAGGCCCCACGAGAAAGGCGTTGATTGAGGGCTTTCCCGGTGAGGTGTATTACGGGGTCCATGGCGGGATCAAGGATTTCTACAAGGTTGAACCGGAAGTGGAACACCCGGCCACACTGGACCACATGATCACCGCCATAGCCGCTTGAATGATGGGCACCCTGGCCAGGTTCCTGGCTGAAAAACAAATAGGTACACCCGAGGAGAATTTTTGGGCGGATGTGGCAGGCGACATAGAAGATGTGGGAGGGGTCCTCAAAATCACGCGAATTAATGTCACTTACCATTTGAAGGTCCCGTCGGGCAAGGAAGATGACTCAAGACAAGCTCTCGCAGTGTATCTGAAAGGTTGCCCTGCCGCCCAGAGCGTCATAGGCTGTATTGAGATATTGGATAGCGCGGTTATTGAACAAATAGCTTAAGGCAAGCACCTTTAGAGTCGCGAGAGCCTATTCGGCAACCGCGCACCATGTCTAACTATTAAAGCCGCATCGAGAGGCCGCCGCATCTCAATCACGAACGGCCTCACTTTGTCTTGGCCCCGCTTCTTGCCGCTTCAAGTTACTCTCAGAGACCGAGAACTTTACGCTGGGATTTTTCCGAGCATTGCCCCGACCGCAGTGTCGTAAGAACTCTAGCTGCCTTTACCGCGTCACCGCATGGAACTCATGGCCGGCCTCTCCGCTCGGCTTCAACGGAGGTGACTCATTTCGCGAACAAATTAGTGCAAAAGCGCTCACCGCGTTTCAGTGGAGGGTTTCCGACTACCGTGGCTAGATTAATATCAACGTAATGGAAAGCGATACTACGGACAAAAGCGTCGAAAGCACGATCGAGCCAGCGGCCAGGTCAACATCGCTGTTGAGTTGCGAGGACAGTATGTAGTTATTCGGCGAAGTTGGCAGAGCAAAGTAAATCATGGCTACTTTGAGCGAGATGTCGGAAACTTGGAAAAACTGGGCTACGACGTACCCGACCAGCGGCAATAAAACGAGCTTGAACGCCGCGGCCACAACAGACAAGCCTAAATGGTCCCGGAACTTGGCAAAGGTCAATGATCCGCCGATGGAGATCAGTGCCAGAGGCAACGTGAGCAGTGACAGCAGGCTGAAAGTGTTTTCAACGAATACGGGAAATGGGGTCTGCAAGGTGGAGTACAATATCCCGGCAAGACACGCTATTATCAGGGGATTGGACACCATTGCCCTGAGAAGCATCCAGGCCTTCTGCCCGAATGAGTATTGTTGGCCGGAGTACCAGATCAGGCTCGAAACGGCCAGCACGTTGATGAACGGAATGACGAATCCGATCAGGACCCCGAAGCGCCTTACCCCTTCCTCTCCCACTGCGGTCAGGATCACCGCCATACCTATGTATGTGCTGAACCTGTAACACCCCTGTGAAAAAGACCCCACCTCGTACGCAGGCACTCCACGGACCTTGACAAAGATCAAGCTGGTAGCGAAAACCACAAATACCGCTATCCCGACGGCTAGTACGAAACTCCACTCGACAGGCGCTCCGGGCGCGGGCTTGCCAATCTTCCAGAAGAGCAAGGCGGGGAAGAAAATGTAGTAGATCAGCTTATCCGACATGCACAGGAAAGCATCATCGGTGATCTTGAAGCGCTTCAGCAAACTCCCGAGAGCAATGACTGCGAATATTGGAAGGACATTGTTGAGGACAGGCAACATTGATGAAGGACCGTTGTTGGTCGGGGTCCCCGGGGAGTCACTTTCCGTAAAAAGGGATGCCCCGCGGATTACCCCTCAAATATCTTTTCATCCGGAGCGTCAGCCTCGACAGCGTCCATTTCATGATCTCGCGTGAGCCTGGCCTCCTTGGCTGTTGTGTAATCCTTATACCATTCATTCGCGATTACCGCGGACATAATCTCGTTGGTGCCTGTCCAGATCGTGGCCAGTCGCATGTCCCTGTAAATTCGCTCGATGGGGTACACGTTCGTGTACGCTATGCCGCCCATGACCTGCATGGAATTATGAACAGCCTTCTGGCACGATTCAGTAACGAATCTTTTGGTTTGCGACACCATGCGCCGGACCCTGGTCTGACCCACGCCCGCATCAACCGCCCTCGCGGTCGCGTATACCATTGCTCTTGCTGCATCGAGGAGCATGGCCGCTTCAGCGACCTGAAAGCTTACTCCCTGGAATGTGTTGATAACCTGCCCGAAAGCCTTGCGCTTAGTAGTGTATCCGGTCGCTATTTCCAGCGCGGGCCGAGCGGCTCCGATAGTCATGGCCGCGGTTCCGAGCCTTTCGGGGACCATCATGGTGTTGAAGACCGCGTAAGCGCCGTTGACCCGGCCGACCACGTTTTCCTTCGGGACCTTCACGTCCCTGAAAACTACGCGACCAGCGCCCCCGCCGCGGCATCCCAGCAATCCATAGAGATACTTTGTCTCCACTCCGGGGCCGCGATCGACGATGAAGCAGCTCAGGGCTTTATGAGGCTCAGCTGCCGGGTCTGTTCGCGCATACACGAGAAAGAAATCCGCTCCATCCGCGCCCACGATAAAGCGCTTCTGGCCATTGATAAGAACGTAGTCGCCCTTGTCTTCCGCTGTGGTCGTTGTCCCGAAGAAATCGGAACCGCCTCTGGGCTCGGTCAGACACTCCGCGGAAAACAGCTCGCCGTTCAGGAGTGGCTTCACGTATCTTTCTTTTTGTTCATCCGTGCCATGGAGCACAATCGCGTCGCACACAAGTTCCGAACCGATCCCAAACACGCACGAGAAGATATATCCGAGGGTTCCGATCTCCTCCATCAGCATGCACGAGGTAACCCAATCCAGTTCGCGACCGCCCAATTTCTGCGGATATCGGCAACCGAACAGCCTGCGTCGAGCCGCCTCCTGAAGGAATTCCTTCGGAAAGGTGATCCTGTCGGCATCCATGTCCAGGATCATCTTGCGGGGGATGGACTTGACGAAGTCGCGGGCTTCGTCTCTCAATTTAATCTGTTCTTGGGTAAGCAGAAAATCGAACATGGTCTCCTCCTTGGATTTGAGCGCAAACTGTCAATTGACCGGTTGGCTTGGGTCCAAACTCAATGTATAGACGCATTCCTCGCCCTTGGCCTTGAAGCACGCTCCTAATTGCGGCTCAATGGTATAGGGTACGCCCAGTCCTTCAAACCAGCCCGTTACCCTCGCGAAGATGCCGCACGTCATGTATTGCGCCACGCCAGCCCGCGTTGCGTTCTCGTAAGAAAAGCATCTTTGGACGTGAACCTGGTACGAGCTATCGCCAACCTTGGTCACGCGATAATCGAGTAGGTTCGGACCCAACAGACCGATCATGACCTCCTGAATCAACAGAATTGCATCCGCGCCGGCGACCGCCGGCAGTTGTAGGGCCCTAACAACCCGTTTGCACTCCGCTTTTCCCAGTTCATGGGCTGCAATTTGATTCAGTCGATTAGTCACCTCCATGCCAAACTCACTCGCCACAGCCATGAACCACCGCGCGTCGTGGGACATCCAGCATTTGATCAGCAGCGCTTCGCGTTCCGACGGAGTGAGGCGGTTCAAGACCTCGACGGCTTGTTGCCTAAGCCCCGGCTGCAAGTCATCCTGGGTATTCATGTGCTCCCCTCCCCTTGCTGCGTTCGCAACAGTTGTGAGATGTTGTTCACCTATCCGCTAGTTCATGGAGGCGCTTTAAGAGCTTCTCCCGGACACTGAGCATATCCTGTTCCAAGAGTTCTAGTTCTTCGATACGCTCTCGAATTTCTTTGAGCTTCTTTTCGCCGTATGCAAGTGACCTTTGTATCTGCGTGACTTCACTGATATCGGCATCGGTCATACCGATCATCTCTGCTATCTCATCCAGGGAATAACCGAACCTTTTTCCTCGCAGAACAAGTTTGAGCCGAGCGCGATCGCGCCTCGTGTAGATTCGTTGATTCCCGCGGGTGCGCTGCGGCGAGACCAGTCCCTTCTCCTCGTAGAATCTGATGGAACGGGGGCTGATGTCGAACTCCGCTGCCAGTTCGGAGATGGAATACAGTTCTGCTTTCGTGTCTTTGCCAGAGGGATGTCGAGTCATACGGCCCAACCTAACCTTTACGTTAACGTTAAGTATAGTCGGCCCGGACCTAAAGAATCAAGTTCTTTCCTGTTAGGGGAAAAAGGAATCGGGAACCGCATGTCATACCGACGCGCTTTCAAAGAAGTGACTTTAGCAATGGCCGGCAGGGACGCCGGCCGCTACGAGACCAGACCAAGCGCCAAAGGTCCCAAATAACTAAACCAATGAACGTTCAAAGATTCGACATTGGGTCAAGCCGGTCTCTCAATGTTAATCGTATGAAAGCGAATTAGTATCAGAGGACAGGTCTAGTGCAAGTCCTTAACACAAAAGCCATGAGCCGTTTTGTTTCCCGGGAGTTCTGCGTTTTTTCATTGAGCAGTGAACAAGTGAGGATCATTGACTGGGTGCCACTGCCGGGCAAGCCAGCAGTGGCACCCGCTTCGGAGAGCCAGAGCGATGTTCACCCATGGCCGCGGAAGCGAAGAAGGTGTTTGAAACGGCGTTTGACTTGCCGGAAATCTTGAGGGTCACGCGAAACGCTGGTATTCGGGGTAATACATGACCGACTTGATATGGGAGGCTAAATCGTCGGGTCTCGAATTCCGTGCCAGCCCTCGCTTGTACGCCACGTCGGCCACCTCGACGGCAATCGCAGCGGAGATATCCCTGATCTTGGGCAGAGGCGGATACACGCGGCCTTGCGATAGATCCGCGTAAGACACCTGTTGGGCCAGGGTCCGTGCGGCAACCAGGAACATCTCGTCGGTTACGCGTGTCGCGGCCGATGCAACGACACCCAACCCGACGCCGGGAAAGATGTAGACATTGTTCCCTTGACTCGGCACAAAGGTGTTGCCGTGAGCAGTTACACGTTCGAAAGGGCTGCCGCTGGCAAAAATCGCACGGCCGTCAGTCCACGTGTAAGCCTCTTCTGCCGTGCATTCGGTCTTGGAAGTCGGATTGGAAAGGGGAAAAACAATGGGCCGCTCGTTGAACTCGGCCATGGCTTCCAGGACCTCTCGAGAGAACATATGAGGCTTTCCGGACACTCCAATAATTGCCGTGGGCTTGAGAGACTTCACGCAACCCAGGAAATCGGGGATGAATTCGTGATCATGGGCATAGGGTAGCTTTCGCTCGCCCAGATCAGTGCGAGATTTCACGACGAGGCCCTTGGAATCGACGAACCAGCATCGCTCCCGTGCTTCCTGCTCCGTGAGTCCCCCGGCAACCAGCGCCGAGACCACCAGATTGCCGCTGCCGATTCCAGCCTCTCCTGCGCCAAGAAACAAGAATCTGTGATCCTTGAGCTTTCCGCCCATTATGCGCGTAGCTGAATAAAGTCCGGCCAAAGTCACGGCAGCCGTTCCCTGAATATCATCATTAAAACAGCAGATCTCATTCTGGTATTTTTGCAGGAGTCGAAATGCATTGCGATTGGCGAAATCTTCGAATTGTATCAGCGCACCTGGAAAAACTTCTTGCACCGCGGCTATGAACTCTTCCATCAACTCGTCATAAGCGTCTCCACGCACGCGGGGTTGTTTGAGTCCAATATATAGTGGATCGTTGAGCAGGTCCTCATTCTCCGTCCCTACGTCAATGGTTACCGGCAAGCCCTGAAACGGGTGAATCCCTCCGCAGGCGGTATACAGAGAAAGCTTTCCCGCCGGTATGCCCATGCCGTCCGCCCCGATATCTCCGAGCCCGAGAATGCGCTCGCCATCGGTAACCACAATGATGCGAATGTCCTGAACGCGCGCATTGTGCAGAAGATCCAAGACCCTACCCCTGTCATTTGACGTAATAAAGATCCCATGGGGTCTGCGCAGGATATAGCTGTACTGCAAACATGCTTGTCCCACAGTGGGGGTATAAACGATTGGCATCAGTTCTTCCAGGTTTTCAAGGAGGAGCCGAAAAAAAAGGGTCATGTTGCGATCCTGAAGGCCCGCGAGAAAGATATACTTGTCCAGATCGTTGGACTTCCTCCTGACGTTTCCAAGGACTCTAACCAGCTGTTCCTCAATGGAATGGACTCGCGGAGGCAGGAGACCTCGAATGCCCAGTGCATCACGTTCTTCTTTGGTAAAAGCCGAACCCTTGTTAAAGGCAGGATCTCTAAGCACAGCGACCCCCAGGGGGAGGCGTATCATAATGTCTTTCCTCGGCCTTTTCCCTGGGGAAGGTGACTTCACGTGTTTGTTTGTCTTTGCTTTGGGCTTGGACATTTCGTTCTCCGTAACACCTGTGAGACCTAAGATAATTGTAGCGTCAAACGGGTTCCCGGCTACCCGCTTGCAAGGTCGTACTCTGCTCTCTTCGATCAGAGTAACCGGGCGGCGCCCATCCGGGAATTATACTCCGAAAAAGAAATGCTTCCTATCCTCGTATGCTATTGTCTCTTTGCCTGGCCCCGCCGCGGCAAGCATGGGCCGCTGCGGGTCCGGGCATCCTCAGAAAGAAGAAGCCGACTAGCCGGCATACGCCAACTAGTCGGCCACTCTTGGCTTTTTGGCACGCCCGGCAGGACTTGAACCTGCGACCTACGGATTCGAAGTCCGGCGCTCTATCCAACTGAGCTACGGGCGCAATAAGCAGACTTTTCGAGGCACATTTTAAACGGTGGGGAGAGCGGTGGGACTCGAACCCACGGCCACAGAGGCCACAACCCTGTGCTCTGCCAACTGAGCTACGCCCTCCACAACGATTAAATCTACAAGTTTAGTCCGCCGAAGTCAATATTTGTCGGCAAATCCCGGCAAGCAGTGCCTACATGGGCATTAAGCCTCCGAGATTTTCGCAACAGCGGAGCCCTTTTTGTCACGACCAAAACGATCCTGTCACCACAACCCTTTCGATTTTTTTGACCCAACCGGATGCCTCTTCCCATTCGTTGTCGTTGTGGCAGAAGCGGCCGCGGTCCTCTCCAGCAAGAGTTTCAACAAATCCGGCTTGGGCTTGAGCGCCATAGCGGCCCGGTAGGATTGTAAAGCTTCTTCCAGGTTGCCTTCCGTCTCCAAGGTTCTCCCTAACTGATAGAAGGCTTGGGGATCTCGCGGGTCCAGCTCCGCGGCCCGCTTGAAGTCCTCCAGCGCTGCTTGCTTGTTCCCCAACTGTTCCCAGACAAGCCCTCTCTGAACCAGACAGCCCCTAAGAGTTGGAGAGAGCCGAATCGTCTCACCGAAGTCTTTCAACGCCCCTGTCAGGTCGCCATTCTTCACCCGAACCAGGCCCCTGCTGTAGTAGGCTTGAAACATGGCCGGATTCAGGGCAATTGCCTTGGAATAAGCCGTTTTCGCGGAAGCGAGATCTCCCTTGAGGACCTTGTCGTTGCCTTTGTGCCAACAAGCCACCGCGGACGATCCCTCCGATCTCAGGCGAGTTTCCAGAATTCCGATCCACACTGCCAGGTTTTCCCGCCAGGCGGGCCGAGGGTCCAGGTTCAAGGCTCTCCTATAGAGTTCGATCGCTTCGGGAATGTTCTTTCCGTTGCGTTCCCATATCCCTGCGATGTTTTCCATGGCTATGTAGTTGTCCGGATCCGCTTCGAGGGCTTTCTTATAGTCTTCCACCGCCTTATCTGGTTGGTTCGTCATTTCATGGGCCATGCCTCTTCCGACGAAAGCACGCCCGGCCGGGGCCACGATCTTTGTGATCTGGGTGTAAAGCCTGATGGCTTCCTGAAACCTGCTCTCGTTGTAGGCCCGGTCCGCGGCCTCCAAGACGGCCTCGGGAGTGTTTTCCCGCGGGACTGGGGACGAATCGGCCGCGCTTAAGAAGGATGCCGATCCTGCAACCAGCCCCAACACGACGGCAAATACCGCCAAAGGCCACTTGACACGAGTCGGCATTCTTGCTTTGAACTCCGCAACGGACTTGAAGGCTGATTGTAGATTATTCATGACCGTAACAGTACGTTATGATACACAATGACGGACCCGGTCGTTGTGAACGATCCTGGCATCGCTAATACCAGTTATTGAGAAAAAATGGAACATGACCTTCAAGGGCTTCGGGCGCTCGGCACAGCAGCGCTTTGCTTCCTTTTTCTGGCGGTCCCGGTTTGTCCGCATGCCGAACCCTCTCAAGATCCTCAGCCCAAACAAGCGGAATATCGTATTGCCATACACTGCTCCGATGGGATTCTCCAATTATGGCGGCATGCCGAGTTGATCCGAGAGTACCCCATTGGAGTCGGCAAGGGAGGAGTTGGTAAGCAACGCGGCGGCGACCACCGTACGCCCGTCGGCGACTACGAGGTCTCCTGGATGGCTTCGCGCACTTCGGGCAAAGGCCATCGGATAGTGGACAACCGGAGTTGGTGCAAGGGAAATGCCTTTGTCGATGCTTCCACCGGGCCCGCGCTGGAGAAGCTGTGGTCAGAGCCGTATGGTGGAGATGAGGCCACGGTTCTTAGCATCAACTATCCCAATGTCAAAGACAGGCAGCGCGGCTTCACCGGTGAGTGCATCCACATTCATGCGGATAAAAGACATGAAGAAGGAATGCTGAAGAAGTCTTACGGCTGCATACACATGTTTCCCGCGGACGCTCAGGAATTGTATCAAATGGTTAATGTGGGAACCCCTGTAAAGATCTTGCCTTGAGGCACGGGGCATCCCGCTTGACCGGGCCCTAAACGGGGCGGTATTTGCTGGGCCGTCACGGTCTTTCTGAGAAATCAAATCCCCAGCCGGTACTAGGATAACTTTGAAGAAAAAAGTCTGCGCGTCGTTTTTTCACCGGAAAAGAGATCGCGAGGCTTTATGAATTCAGGGATGTGGATTTCGGTTCTTTGGTTCCCTAGTTTTGCCCCCAACTGAGAATTATTTCCTAATTGAATTCTAGCGATGTATAGTTACAATCCCGAGTACACATTATGTGTTGAGACTTCGTTTTGGACACGCCGGCGGTTCCCGGAAATGAACTATAGCCTGAGTTCCAGACATAAAAGTACTTGACTTACTTCGATCAAAAGTAGCAAAATCAGCCTGCCACATTAGGAGCTTTTTCCTTTTAGTTTGCGCCCCCGAAGCCGTCAAATCGGGGGTTTCTTTTTTGCGCCACGTTCACTATGAGGAAATGGGCCTCCAAACGCCCATCACTAGCACGCTCGCCGCCGTGTAGATCGTCCAGCAATCGGCATCAATTATCCTCGCACCCCACAATCCGGATTGCGGCAGCGATGTCAGCCGCTAAGAGCGAAGAGAACTCTACGTACTCGTGAGTCCTCGGGTGCTCAAACCCTAGAATCGCGGCGTGGAGCCCCTGGCGTTTCAGGACGCTTTCCAGGCTTCGCACTGCGGGGCCTGATGAACCCCCTCTCCTCCGGGGCTTACCATAAACCGGATCTCCTGCCACCGGAAGGCCCGCGGATGCCAGATGGACGCGGATCTGATGGGTTCGTCCCGTTTCCGGCGTTACCTCCAGGAGCGCATATCCTGAGCATAGTTGGAGGACTTCCCACCTCGTGACGGCCCGCCGTGGTTTGGAGGTCGTGGTGGAAATTCTCTTCCTGTCTTTCGGGTGTCGGCCCAAAGGAGCGTCAATTATTCCTTCGTCTTTGCCGGGATTGCCTCGTACCAAGGCCAAATAGACGCGTCGGATAGAGTGAGCTTTGAATTGAGCGGAAAGCGAAGCATGAGCAGCAACGTTCTTCGCTAGGACCATCACACCGGAAGTGTCTCGGTCCAGCCGGTGGACCACTCCCCACCGTCCGGGCTCTCCAACGCCGATCATGTCAGGCCTGGTTTGCAGGAGAGCGTCCATTAACGTACCTGAGTCTCGGCCCGCTCCAGGATGGACTACCAGCCCAGGGGGCTTGTCTACGACTATGATGTCGTCGTCTTCAAACAGGATTGGCGCTTGCGAAATTTCCGGTGCTTTAGCCGGCGGGGTTTCAGCTTCCGTCGAGACCAACTCCACCCGATCTCCGGGACTCAGAACGGTTGACGCGCGTACCGGCACACCATCCCGGATCACGAGCCCTTTCTTCATGAGCCGGGCCAGTGAGGATCGGCTTGCCCTGCCGGAGAGGCACTCGGACAGGACTTTGTCCGCGCGGTCGGGAGACGTATCGTCGGGAATCAGAATTGAGGGCGGTAAGACCATGCAGCTTTTTACAGGCCAGCGAAGGCACCGGCCCGTGTCCCGGCAGCCAAAGCCCGCCATTAGACACCGGACCTAACTTGCAAGTTGATAATAAAGTCTTTTGGAGGGGGTGCAGGGGGACCTTTTCTTCAGAAAAGGTTCCCCCTGCAATGTTCCTCTCCTCCTCTTCCCCGCACCTACTTCAACATAACCGGTTTGGCGTCGATTTTGACCCGGTAGAGCACGTACGGCTTTTCACGGAGGTCCTTTCCGCGGTTAAAGCGGGCCTGCCGGTGTAGCTGGTTCACAATGAAATAGAGGTACCCGTCGCCGGCCACGGACAAGGTGTCAGGCCACAGCACTCGAGGATCGAACACCAGCGTTTCGTATGAACCATCCGGAGATCGTCGCAGTATCGCGCCTTGGTCGAAGCTGGTCACGTAAAGATTCCCTTTCGAGTCGGATTCCAGGCCATCTGACGCGACCCCCTTTTCACCTTCTTCTTTAACCGTTGCAGCGACCTTATCTTCGGTCAGAGACTGATCAGCCAGCGCGTCGGTGCTGACGCTGTACAGACTCCAACTGGAGAGCGGGCTATAGAATAGTCTCTTCCCGTCATTGCCGATGGCTATCCCGTCTGCTCCCACCAGCACCAGCGAAGGTTTTCCGTTGGGAGGGCGCACCATCCACGGCCTGCCCTCCACCAGCGGGAAAAAGGAGTGAAACGGCCTCGTCGACTCATGATTCGTGAGCCGGCGCCAACTCTGGCCGGTCGCCAGGTCGACAACTATGATGCCGGGGGTTTCGCTAGAAGAATCGGTTATGAAAGCCATGCCTTCCTTGCCTCGGCGCAGATCGAAACGCATGTCATTGAGGTAGGTGGTGGGCATTGCCACGTCAGGCGTAAACACGATGATCTTGAAGACTTGATTGGTGGCCAGATCGACACCGACCAATTTGGGGCCCCCGAGCTTGGGAGGCCCGAATTCTATCCGACCCGTGTCCAGGAGCCAGAGTCGGTTCTTGGGATCAACCACCACGCTCTGCACTGATATTAGAGATTCGTATGGGCGCTCCGCGTTCGGTTTGTTGAAATCTGCGTTGGGGTATGGAACTGTCTCGCATTGCAGCTCCGCAACGGTGTACGGCACCTTGTCTCCCCACCGCGGAAAGTTCACGAAGATCCTGCCGTCATGTGATACGGTTACACCGGTCGGCATTGGTCCGTCGAACACGGCTACCGGTTCTATCTTTCCCACAGTGTGTGCCGTGGGAAGGTTCTCGGCTATCACGGACCGGCTTTTCGGGTCTGACGTACTATCTGCGGCATCCACCATAATATTTGTCGCGACAAACGCCGCCGCCACTATTGCCGCAATGAGTATTGATTTCAGCATAGCAATTTTCCCCCTCTTAAATTTGAGCAATCGATATAATTCTAAACCGCGGCAGGCTGTTGCACAAGTTGGTTTCAATCCACGCCCCTGCGCGAGGGGCGATTCGGCCATTCGCGGGATGTTCATCGCTGAAGCGGTTTCAATCCACGCCCCTGCGCGAGGGGCGATTCGGCCATTCGCGGGATGTTCATCGCTGAAGCGGTTTCAATCCACGCCCCTGCGCGAGGGGCGATGCTGCTCCAGGGCCATTGCTGTCGTCACTATGGAGTTTCAATCCACGCCCCTGCGCGAGGGGCGATCAGGGTTGAGAAAGCACCTGGAGGGAATCAACGGTTTCAATCCACGCCCCTGCGCGAGGGGCGATCCCAAAAACTCTAACAAAGTGGGGCAGTAAGGAGGTTTCAATCCACGCCCCTGCGCGAGGGGCGATATCCGAATAACCGGATGAGTCAGGAAGAGTTCGAGTTTCAATCCACGCCCCTGCGCGAGGGGCGATAGGGCGCGGAAGACGGCCAGGACACCATCGTTGTGTTTCAATCCACGCCCCTGCGCGAGGGGCGATCACGTAGCATCTCGGTCAAGAGCCATACTACACAGTTTCAATCCACGCCCCTGCGCGAGGGGCGATCTGCTGCGGCCGGACCGCCGACCGTGAATGTCGAGTTTCAATCCACGCCCCTGCGCGAGGGGCGATAGGGAGGAAGGGTCATGATTAGTTGGGGTTGCGAGTTTCAATCCACGCCCCTGCGCGAGGGGCGATAAAAGTGAAATGCAAGACTGGCTGGATTACGTGGTTTCAATCCACGCCCCTGCGCGAGGGGCGATTGAAGGCATGAGCTTCCTGACTGGAGATTTGCGGTTTCAATCCACGCCCCTGCGCGAGGGGCGATATGCCTCGATAAAGTTTTACTTCAGCCATCACGGTGTTTCAATCCACGCCCCTGCGCGAGGGGCGATCGACCAGGTATTCCGCAATCTGATACTGGCCGTAGGTTTCAATCCACGCCCCTGCGCGAGGGGCGATCGCAAAGCTAGCGCGGCGGGAGCAATACAAAAGGGTTTCAATCCACGCCCCTGCGCGAGGGGCGATCTGTGGCCGCAGTGGTGAGCTTCACCGCACCATTGTTTCAATCCACGCCCCTGCGCGAGGGGCGATCAACCGGCGTAGGAAACGGCTTTCTGGTCCAGTTGTTTCAATCCACGCCCCTGCGCGAGGGGCGATGAGCACACCTTGTTGTCAACGCTATCGGCGACCCGCGTTTCAATCCACGCCCCTGCGCGAGGGGCGATAGCGAGAGGGAGAAACCTTGATTCAGCGGTCCCTACAAGGCACATTTTTGCGAACCATGGTTCCCTCACGCTTAGTCATGGGTTAAGCCGGCCTCCCATCGGCAGATAACCATCATTATTCCAGGACGTTACAACAACTGCGAACCTCCCTGGAATTTCCTGGGAGTTTGGGGTTCGCAAATAGACCGATCAGACGATTAGTGATCCCTGCGGATCGTACGACTCCTTTGCGCCCACATGTTCCACCCGCAGCTTCCAGTTTTTTCCGAGAAAGTAAAACCGCAAGCTGTCTGTCTCCTGGTCAACTGCGTCGATCAAGCGCTGTCGCAAAACCGCCCACTGGGCGGGCTCCAAGAGACACTCGAAGACCGACTTTTGGACCCGTTGTCCAAGGTTCGTACAGATCTTGGCGACGCGACGCAGTCTCTTTTTGCCTTCCGGGGTCTCGGTGCTTACGTCGTATGTGACTAAAATCAACATGATCCGATCACCTCCAAAAGAACGGCGGGTATCCGTCGATGTCTCCCCGAAGGTAACGGGCAAAAAGCATTGCCTGTGCGTGCGGCAAAAGGCCCACTGCTATTTGCTCCTCTAGAAAGGGGTGCCTCAGGTCTTCCTGTTTGCGCTTCTGATAGGCCACAAGCACTGTCTTACGCGTCTCGTCATCCATCATGACCGCTCCTGTCTCGGTCTTCTTGAATCCCTTCCCTTTAACCTGTTGGCGGTTAACCAGTGACAGTGCGAGCCGATCCGCAAAGAAGGGTCGGAACTCTTCCATGAGATCCAGGGCCAGACCCGGTCGCCCAGGTCTATCCCGATGCAAATAGCCCACAGCCGAGTCCAATCCCACCGCCTCCAGGCTGGACGCCACGTCATGAGTCAAGAGCGTGTACAGGAACGAGAGAAGAGCGTTCATGTTGTCCAGCGGTGGCCGTCGGCTCCGTTCCCGAAAGAAGAAATCCTCCTTCTGGGCAACGATAAGATGATCGAAGACCTCAAAGTACTTCCGGGCCGCGTCTCCTTCCAGCCCTCGCACGGTATCAAGCCCGGCCGGCTTGCTCAGGCCCTCAGCTATGCGCGCAAGCTCACGCGCGGTATTGTCTAACGACCCCGTGTCGGTCGTTTCGGGATGGTCCCGCACAGCTCGAAGAAGAACCGTCCTGGAGTTTGCCACTTTCGCGAGGACAACCGTTCTAGCGATCTCGGCCGACATTTTGTCGTCGTCCGCTCGGCGGTACTGCTCACGGCGAAGCAACACATTTCCAGAAACCGGGCCTTGGACCCTTGCCCAGAACCGCCCATACTCACTCAGGAAAGAGATTGCAACGCTCCGTGCCGCGCATAAATGCATCAGAGGCGGGCTGCAAACGACACGGCCGAAGCACACTATTCCGCTGAGCGTGTGGATGGGCAATTGAAGCTTGGTCTGGCCTTCCACCTGTACGAGGACGGTCTCGCCTTCTTTGGAGAGATAGGCCCCCTGAGTAGTGACGTAAAGGGTGTTGAGCAGTCGCTTCATTGGTGTTCCCAATCTGTTGGATTCAACGCTTTTTGCAGGTAAGCCGCGACATTTCTTTGGACCCCGGTGACCTTGGGCATACAAACGGCCAACAAGGAGCACTCTCGGCATTTCTTCTGATATTTTGCCTTCGGCGTGCTCCTGGAGTCCACCAACCGATGCAGGTCTTGCGCGGCGACCTCTGTCTCCGTGCGCAGTTTCTCGTCAAAGGAGATTTCCAGCCGTCGTTTGGTCTTTCCGTAGAAAAGAGCACCCTCATTAATCCTCACGTTCAGCATCTCCTCCAGACAGAGCGCCTGCGCACAAAGCTGAACCTCATAGCCCCTTTCATGCCGGAGCCTTCCGGATTTGTATTCGATCGGATAGGGCCTCCAAAAGCCTTCGATCCCGTCCAGTTCAATTCCTGTGGAAAGTCCGGCCTCTTTATCGCTTGGAGGGCCGTGATCCGGCAGCTTGTGGAATTCAACCACGTCGGTCTGGCCCGTCAGACCAAGCCGGAGTGACCGGATTCGAAGCCCCCGAGCGATACGCACGTCACCTCGCGATTCGGGTTCGGCCTCATGCACCCGCTCGTGCGCCAAAGCCCCCTCAGCGGTGGCACGGTTTTCATCCCAAATCCCTTCAACAAGGACCAACGCCGCCCGCCTCGGGCAGAAAAGAAAATGCTGAAGCGCCGACAAAGGTAGTAGATCGTCTTCGGTAAACATGGTTTTCTGCCCCGGCGACGGAGTAGTCGCTTAAATGACTGTTCCATGCTGTTGGTGGCGCAGAATCGGAAGCACCCCGGCCATGTACCCGAGGAAATCGTCATAGCCCAATGTCCAACGGTACAGACCTCGAAATCCGGGAACTGATTCCAAGTTATAATCGTGTTCTCTGTAGCGCCAGATCTGGACGCTGGAGCGCTGAATCATGTCCGGATCAACCTTTTCATGACTTTTCAAGCTTTCAATCAGATCCAAGTCCACAATGACGGTTACCGTGTCGGAATCAATCACGGTGAACTTCTCAGCCACAATTGGGAACTGTAGATTTCTCTCGGCCTTCAGGATGACATTGGAAACGTCCCTCAATCCCCCCTGCCGGATCTCCCTCCGCATAGCCTCCGTCGAAGCTTCTGCGCACACATTTCCTTCCCTGAACAATTCCCCCAGGATTCGAGCGGAATCTTTAAAGGCCGGATGATCCTTGAGAAGCCTGCCATGTTGCAGCTTGAAGTCCCATACTGCCGAATCAAGGAATTCGCCTTCCCGACTGACGCGCCCGCCCATTTGAATCAGGCTGTTGAGGCTGCACCGTTCTCTCAATCCATTGCGAAATGACAGATTGACACCTGCCTCCACGCAAGAGGTAGCTACAAGAGTCCAATCTGTGTCCGATTGATCATCGAGCCGTCTCCTGACACGGGCAAGAGAGGCTTTTCGGTCCCGCGGACACAGCGACGTTGACAAATGCTCCACAGACTCCCGCCCGGAGCGTTCCTCAATACTTGCGGCAATCACTGCGGCCGATTGGACCGTGTTGACGATCAAGAGACGAGGCCCATGTATGTCCGGCAACCAGTCCAGCAAATCCTCCTCACTCAGCGAACCGGATCTGGGCAGATACGTTACGCGACGTTCTTCATACGTCTTAACTTTAGCCTTCACATGAGGATGAACGAGTTCGGGCAGGTCCACGCGTTCTTCCGAAAACTCCTCTAGTTTCCAAAACCGGTTAAGCGAGCCGGAGCCCAGAACAAAATGACAGCCCCATTGCGATTCCAGTTCACGCAACCACCTCCAGGCTTGTGGCCATAAATGCGCGGGAAGTGCTGCGTGGGCTTCATCGATGAAAATGGCCGAACCTGGGAGTTGGTGAACTTTGCGCAGACTGGCAGGACGATTGGATGCCAGGGTTTCAAAAAACTGGACGGCAGTGGTAATTACGATGGGCGCCTTCCAAAGAAAGGAAAGATGCCGCGACTCTAAATCTTCAAATTCTGCCTTGTGGTGATGCGCAGCTACGACATCTTCAGGACGCTCACCCTTGGACACTAGGGCCTTTCGGTATACCTCCACCGACTGATCAATAATGTTGGTGAAAGGTAAAACCACGAAAATCCGGCGAAGCCCTTTGGCTCTGGCAGCCTGAAGAAGGTGAGCCATAACAGCCGTCGTCTTGCCCGTGCCCACCGGACTGTCACAGGCAAACATTCGTGGATGGGGGTCTGCATCACGGCAGACCCTGTATACTTCGCCGCGAAGTGTGTTCCGTTCGTCTTTTTGCGCTTTTTCGAGGTGCGCGACATACTGATCCAGTAGAGCAAGGCGAAGCTCAGGCTGAAGCGGGGGAACTACCCGTTCCAAGACTTTTCCATAATGCCCCGCTGTATCTGAATGATCTGCGTCCACCAGACACGAGAGCGCAATCCGAAATATCAACGGGGGCAAGGGCGATGGAGCCACACGCGATGGCGTGTCCCGTCGCTGAATTAGTGCATCAACAGCCGTCCCATGCAATTCCAGGTAGTCATCAAGCCTTTGGTCGGTAATTGACTTTGTGGCTCGGCCTAACTTGCCTGGTTTTACATCTCTGAGTACCCTGCCAGGTCCGTTCAAGCTCTGATCTTGAAAATCGGGGAGACCAATGTGATGAGCGTAAACAAGAGAAGCCGCCAGCAGATTGTTGATGCCAGCATCAAAGAGGTGCGCAACTCCTGCGTCCACGTGATTTACGGGCAAAGCTTCTCGCTGAGATTCTGACATCAGTACTGCCTGGTTCGCTGCTTCCAGCTTTCCCAAGTCATGAAACTCCCCAGCCAGACGGACGGCCTCAACAAATCTGTCTTTGTCACCATGCCAATACCTTGCTGCTTGGCGGGCATTTTGAACTGCCAATTCCATTACGTGACAGACATGTTCCGCGTACGGCTGAGCAGGTATCCCCTTGTCGAGACGTGCGCTATGGGCGAGCGGTTCCATGATAATCCTCGTTCATGAGATCACGTAAAGGTTCTACTCTGCCTTCCAGCTTTTCTGGCAAGGCCGTGGGGACATCATATTCTTCCCAGGCAGCGGACGGGCTTTCAGGGTCATTCTTCTTTTTGGGAGTCAGCGCAGAGATAAGCTCGAAGTCAGAACAAGATCCCAAGGCTGATTTGTGTTCAATGTACCAGGCGTGCCGGATGCCCACGAATGGCCGAACATAGGACGCGGTATGTGTGTAGGCATATGGGATTACTCGAAGAAGCAGGTCAATGTCTCTCTTCGTACACCCCGATTTCGTCGCGGCAGTAGGATTGATAAAGAAAGGCATGCAGTATACGCCATGCTGGACAATACGGTAGCCCAGTGGCGCCATGCCGCGGGTCTTCCCCTCCTGTACTGGCGCTATGTTGGTGTTCGTCATTCGCTCAATGAGGATTGGGGCCAGCGAGACGCCCAAGCCAAATTGAACTACCCCTGTCTTTATGAAATTCAATTTGCCTTTTTTCCTGGTACTTTCATCGTCCTTATCTTTTTCCAGGAAAGTGCATCCGAAGACCCTGGCATCCCAATATTTGGGTAGGAACTTGTCCCCCTTTATTTCGCGAATGATTGCTTCGCGTTCCCTATCCCGGCTTTCTAGAATACAGAATTCTGCCTCTTCAAGAGGGGGACTGAAACTTGTCGAGATACCCTTCCAGACCGGCCCGTTCTTGTCTGCTACGAGGTCTCGTGGCTTACGCTTGAAGGATACGGGAGAGATTTCACCCCGTTGATCAGGTCGTTGGCGGGGGTCGCTTTCCCGATCTGGATCTCCATTGGGATTGGAACGAATCACCTCAATTATCAATAGACCCGTGCCTCGAACGATAGCCTCCCCGCCATCAGTTTTCATGTTCATTCTGCACCTCCTGATCTGTGTCGTTCGCTAAATCCTGAGCGCATTCGCTTGCCTTATCGTCAAGGCGAGCGAGATATCCCAACAACATCTGTGCCTTATCAGTGTCGCTCGTCCGGTCAAGCAGGTTAACTCTGACCAGTTCACCTGAGGCAATGCCCATCTCTTTGACCGCCCATTTGGCCAAGCCGATGCCTTCCCCGCGTGCAGTGTTTGCCCATGCCTGATAAATCATCAAGCGCTCGCCAAGCCTGGCGATCGCCTTTTCAGGGTTCTCCATTGCAGAAGTCATGAGCGCGTTACCAAGCAACTGCGGTGGGATACCGCCTTCACGCACGTGCGCACAGTACTCCTTGTGAAGGACATCAGCTAAGGCGAGAAGTCGTCCTACGAGAAACGGTGCCGTGTTCATGTACGCTCCTTTCATAAGGTTTTGTTTATACAATAGAAGCCCTAACAAAGATGGTAGCAGGCTGGCGTGTCGCCTGTATCGAGTTCCGAGGTTTAGCGTGCCATCACCGCGATGGTCGGCCTGTCCTAGGGCGAGGAGAAGCGGTGCCCCGTTTATCGTCGCCAAAGATAGCGCTCGATTTACTATCCCACTTGCAAGATCTTCCCTCTCAAGCAAAAGCTCAATCCCTTCCCCGATTCCAAGACCGTGAACTCGACCAGTTCTCGTTCCACCTTGAAGCCATTTGACGTTGAGACATTCGACGACTTCAGCAGGGAATGGAGTAATGGGCTTAATCAGCCAAGGCCTTGCTTTGGAACCAACGTTCAGTTTAATCGGAGGGATATTCTTGCAGCCATGCTGCCAAACTTGTGCACCAGAAAGAAGAACCTGAACACCATAATTTTTGCTTACAAGGACCTTAGTTCTGGCTTGATCAGCCTTTGCAAGGGCAAAAATCCGCACTTCAGTCTGCGGAGCTTCATTATAGAGCCCTTGGAGGGCCGGTATCACACGGGCGGCCGCTGCCTCGAACCGAACTCCGTCGGGGTCAGAGGGCTGGAACCACCCGGCCAGTTCCGGAGGGCCTTTGTGCAATATCGACGGGTAGGCAAATAGCAGGGCTCGACCATAACCGCTCACATTAGAAATATCCTGCCATGTCTTTCCCCGCCGCTCTCCTTCCGCTAGCCACGTTAGAGCATCGGCCATTACTTGCTGAACTTCCTCTCCCGCAGGAAAGCTCTCGGGGCCTATCCGGCCATATCTTTTCTGACACGGAGATTCTTCGTTCATGGCTCGCAATATTACGTTTCCAAGCTTGGGAAGTCTCATCGGATGCGATTTGGTTTTCAGATCCTTATCCGCGATGGGCCAGCCGAATGCATCCTCTTTGCGCGAGACCTCTTTCACCTTCGATCTCCGCGAAAGTTCCATAAGCATTGCATTAACCCATGAATTTACCTTTGGGTGGTTTGCTGGGTATGGAAATGACGAGTGATCCGCCAATTCAAGCAAGATAGGAACTTTGTGGTTTGTTGATGACGCAACGAGGGCGTTTAGCAAGCTGTCAGCGTTATCTAGATTTCTGGTCAGCCCATCTATAATGAGATATTTGAGGGACTGTTCCAGTTTGTCGATCCTGACCTGTGCTGAGCGTCTCATTAACTCGGAAATTGCTGACAAATCTTTGGGAACACGCGCGAGGATCGCACCAAGTTGTTCCCGCAAACCGCCAGATGCCAGGCATTTGCTGATCTTGTCTTTTTCGCCCTGTGTCCAGAGAGGTTCGCACAAATCGCAGAATGAGTGGATGCGAGAAGGCAGAGCCGCCTTGTCGACAGCGCCGCGGCTCCTTGATTGAAACATCTTCTTGATGTCCTTCACAGCGTCCTTTGCTCGACTACTTCTGGCGATCATCAAAGGCTTCATATTAAATGCGGGGAATGAAACACCCGTATTGGGAACTCCATACTTTCTGATTGAGCGAATTTTTTCGATATCTGTGATCGGCTCGAAACCGGATGCGGTGCCTCCAGGGGCGATGAACATAAAGAAATTCACGGTCTCGGGAGCTGGCTGATAATGCCTATGCCCTGAGTCTCTGGGGATTCCTGCCAGATCCATACTGGAATGCAACTCCAACAGTTCATTTAACATAGCGTAGGACTCCTCCCTGTATTCTTACCGCTTGATCATAGAACGGGTCATATTCGGAGCGTTTTCCAGCTGGAAAGCAAGTGCGAAGCATACTGGGAATTACTAGATTTATGTCTTGGCAAACGTCAGTGTTTTCTCGGAATGGCCCAATATAGTCCGGTGTAAATTCTTTCCATCCCATGAACGGAGTGGAGAAAAACTGTCCCCGTCTCAGACGGCGGGCGAAAACCTCTTGGTACGCATGGGCACCATTTGTCGTCCCACCTATCTGCTTTCCCGGCCTTCCGTGCTTCATATATCCGTTCGGATCTGAGCTTACTTCCGCATAGAGTCGGTAGCAAACATTTGTGAGGACAGTGGCTAATAGCTGGAAGCTATCTCCAGTCTTCATAATCCCGCTTTTTCGAAGTGGCCCGCCATAGTTGGTGGTGTAGGGGTGATACACGATGGGACTGCAGATCTCGACTCTAATTGGTACCACCTCGGCCCACTGGCTCCACAAAACAGACTCAAAGATGCCTTTGACCGCTCCAAACGTTGGAACCGGATAGCTGACGGGCGCGTCTCCCGTGTCCGGCCTGGTCCACATGGCAGTCGGTCCTGAGATTTCCAACGCTACCAGGTATTCCTTCATCGCAGACCTCCTGAAACTACTTAGGATTACGTTTCGTTACTCGTCTCAGCAGATGCGTCAAAAACCGCCGCAAATGCTGCCGCACGATTTGCCACATTCGTCAGATGGTCGCGCAGGCAGTCAACTTTGTTGAATTGATTGGCCGTGTGAGCAAGATGGGTACCGCTCATTGGAGATCCCTCCCCTCAGGCCTGATGGTGGCAATATGGTGGTAAGAGGTAGATCGATTAGGGTCAGACGCTTTTATAAATCGCGAGGTTTAGAATACTACAAAACAATTGGGCAGGTCCAAGCAATTCAATCCGAAGCGCCTTTTTCAAGCCGCTCGAACGCGCGGGCGACCAGATTTGGTATCAAGGCGGGTTGGTCATCGAGCAGGGTTCGGGGGTCCAGTAGGACAGCGTCTTCTTTGACCAGGCAGATTACAGGGGGATTGCCAGCACGCAAGGCCTGTTCCAGCCGGGCGGCTGAGGTGTGGGCCGGGCGAATGGATACTCTCGGCCCCGGAAGGTCCCCGAGGGGGAGCGCTCCCCCTCCTACCCTTCCCACGCCCGGCACAATGCTTATTTCCGCCTTGCCTCGGAGAGTTTCGCGGAGTTTTCGGGCGAGTTTCTTGGCCGCACTCTCCAAGTCTTCCGCGGACTTCCTTATCATCCTCAACGTAGGAATGCCTTCCCAGGGCCCGTCGGGCCGTGTGTATTCCTGGAGCGTGGCTTCCAGGCCTGCCAGGGTGAGCTTGTCCATGCGCAAGGCCCTAGCCAGCGGATTGGTGCGCATCCTCTCTATAAGGTCCTGGCGACCGGCCAATATTCCGGCCTGTGGTCCTCCGAGGAGCTTGTCACCGCTGAAGCTCACCACGTCAATTCCTCGGGCAAGGACCTCCTGCACAGTGATTTCATCTGGTAGTCCGTACGGAGAGAGGTCTACCAGACAGCCGCTACCGAGATCCATCATGGTCGGGACCCGGTGCTCTTTGCCGATGGCAACAAGTTCATCCAGGTCAACTTCACGGGTGAAGCCGACAATCCTGTAGTTGCTGGTATGCACTTTGAGTATCAGAGCTGTGTTATCGTTTATTGCCTGAATGTAATCCTTCGGATGAGTGCGATTCGTGGTACCCACTTCTCGCAGAATGGCACCAGAACGAGCCATGACGTCGGGTATTCGGAAAGAGCCTCCGATTTCAATGAGTTCACCGCGGGAAACAATGACTTCTTGGCCGTGGGCCAGGCTTGATAGGGCCAACAATACGGCCGCCGCGTTGTTGTTCACAGCCAGGGCAGCCTCGGAACCGGTAAGCTCTTGCATGAGAGACCGCAAGTGCGAGTTTCGCTCGCCTCGCCGCCCCTTTTCCAGGTCATATTCCAGGTTCGAGTACGAGAGAGCGGCCCGGGCAATCTTTTCCATCACAGTCTTTGACAGTGGGGACCGGCCCAAATTCGTGTGAACGATGACTCCCGTGGCATTGATCACGGTCGTGAGCTTCGGTCCCACAAGCGCTTCCGCTATTGCCCACGCTCGTTGTTCCAGAGCCTGGGGCAAGCAATCCTCCGGCTTCGCAACACCCGAACGTATATCGTCGCGCAGAGCCTCCAAAGCCCGCCGAACCATGCTTTTGGCGAGTTCTTCCGAATACTGCTCCTGAATTCGTCCGAACAAAGGGTCGCCAAGCAATTTGTCCAACGAAGGAATTCTGCGGAAGAGCGAATCGGGCAATGTCTCTGCCATAGACGCGATCCTTCTTACTGTGCAGGCTTGAGTTTGAATGATTTGACAGCCCCTTCGAAGGCTGGAACAAACGACGCGAAATCCTTGGCAGGCGCGGTAAAGTCAATGGCGATCGTCTTCTTTTTTGCGACAATCAGCATGTGCCAGCTTCGGAGTCGGGACGAATCATCAGGGGCCTTCTCTTTGTAGAGCAATGCCCGCCCCCCTTTTAGACGTAGCGGTTTCACTTCCTCGAATGCTTTGTTCTTTTCCGCCGCCTTGTGAAGCGCTTCCAAAAGCTTTTCGCCCGACTCGAATATGATCTCGCCGACAGCGAGGTAAATCTCGCCGTCACCCTTGCGCCATTTCAGAATTCCGGGTTCGTCCGTGGCCTCCGCCTTGAACCCCTCCGGAATCTTAATGTCAAAAGATCGAGCGGACTCTTCCGACAAATTCGATTCCGGAGACCGAGGCTTTTCCTGGGCAAAGGCGGACGCACATAACAAAGTGGCCGCGACCACGAGAATCGCTATTTTTGTCAGGTTCAGATTTCTCAAGAACTGCCTCCGCCTGCCTCAACATGGGACTTACCAAGGGACTCTTTGAGGAACCAAGTCTCTTCGCAATTTCCCACGTTGAGCCACATTGTCGCCCTGGCTAAACCGGCCTTGTCCACAAATTGACCGCAGATGCGTGGATTGTTAACATGTATGAAGTACCATGTCAAAAACCATGAAAACAAAACCTGTTCAACCAAAAAGAAAGGCGTTGATACGCGTCCTCGGTTGCAAGGTAAATCAGGCCGAAGCCGCAGCCATGGCCGATATACTTGAAAGGAACGGATACGAAATCGACTCTGCGGCTACCGAGCCGGATCTTGTCCTAGTCAACACGTGTTGCGTCACGCAGAGGGCTGAGGGGAAGTCGCGGCGTATGGTCGGCAAGCTAGCTCAGAAGTATCCCCGCGCCCGCCTTGTAGTTACCGGTTGTTTGGCCGAGGTGAATCCGGCGTCCGTGCAAGCGACTTCGCCGGGCGCTGGCCTGCTGGGGACCTTTGAGAAGGACCATTTTGACGAGTTAATACGCAGCAGTGATGAACTTACGACCGACGAGCCGCGTCCAACAGCGGCATTCTGCAAGTCCTTTGCAGATCTGGGCGCACATGGACTTCCGGACCGAACCCGCGGTTTTCTGAAAATTCAGGACGGCTGTTCCCAGCGATGTACGTACTGTATCGTTCCGTCGGCTCGCGGCCCGTCGCGCAGCCTGGACCCCCGGAAAGTGTTGGAGCATGCACGACAAATGGAGGCTGCCGGCTTCCCTGAGATCGTTTTGTCAGGCATCCATCTGGGCCATTATGGAAGGGACCTTTCTCCCGCCCGCACATTGGAGAGACTTCTCGAACAACTCCTGGAGCATTGTCCACTCACGCGTTTCAGACTCAGCTCTCTGGAGCCTCAAGAAATTACTCCCCGCTTGATCCACCTTATGACCAAGCATCCTGGAGTTTGCAGGCATTTCCATATTCCTTTGCAGAGCGGTGACAATGGGATCCTCAAGAAGATGGGGCGGCCGTACACGGCGAAACTGATTCAACGACTGGCGGACCGGATTCTTTTTAGCTCTCCGGAGGCCTGTATAGGCCTGGACGTGATGGTGGGGTTCCCGGGAGAAGACGAAGCCTCCTTTCGTCGCACCGTAGATTTGATTCGCGAAATGGCTCCGGCGTATCTTCACGTGTTTCCGTTTTCGCCCAGGCCCGGGACGCTTGCAGCAACATTCAACGGGCGAGTTCCCGATAAAACGGCCCGCAAAAGGGTGGAGGAGCTGAGAGACCTCTCTTCGGAGCTAAGAACGCGTTTTTACGCGCGCTTCCTCGGGCGCACCTTCCCGGCTGTATTGGAGGAGCGCTCGGCCAAGCCCGGCAAGCTCATGATTGCACGGACCGACAATTACATACCGGTGAAGCTCGATGCAACTGGATCGCTGGTCCAAGGAAGGCCCTTTAACGTAACCCTGGAAAGAATCGCAGGCGACGAAGTCTTCGGGAGCACTACCCTAAGCTTCGTTCTCGCGTCTTCTGGATCAATTCCCGAGCTTTGAGCAGGTGATCGCGGACTTGTTGAAGGCTCTGTCCGTTTCGTTCGTTGAAGAAATTTATTATCTCGTCACAAGCCTGATAAGTTTGAGTTATTGACTGGCGGATGAGTGAATGAAACGGAGCGTATTGGGGCGGGGGAATTATCTCGAATGTCTTGGAATCAAGGATTTGCAGCTCTCTTTTGAGAGCATCCAGCTTCAAAACCAGTTCCTTGGGGAAAACAGGAGCGTTAGCCTCTGAAGGATCGTAGTCCGCGACGGTTAACGACGGGGTCCTGGCCATGACAAGCGACAGCTCCTCCAGTATGGGTGCGGTAGCTTTCAGATAAGAGCCCACCTCTGGATCCGCGGCAGCTTCACGGCCGAACGGTGAAACAATTGACTCCTTTAGCGGAGTGGGCTCTTCTTTTTCGGGCGACGCGGGTTCTTCCTCAACTGGAACACCCGGCCCCATCGGTCGATGGATGGACTCCACGGGGGACGGTTCCTGAGGAGAAGGTCTCGGGAGTGTCTCCTCTTTCGGGATATGCCGTGTCGGTTCCGGCTCCGGTTCCACCGTGATGTTTTCCGTTCCACGTCGGGGATCTAGTCTGATCCATAGTCTGGGGTCCGCCATGTCGTCGATCTCGGCTCGGTCCAGCGGGACCGTTTTCAGGCTCTCTTTTGTCGGTTCCACATCCATGAGAGCCGGTAGACCGGGGGCCGCGGTTCTGGGCAGAACTTCCTTCCTCGGCGGAGGAAGAGACGCGGTGATATCCTCCGGCACCACAGGCACTTTGAGCAACGGGCTCTCGTACTCTTTCTCCCGGATCTCTTTCTTTGCGGGGGGCTCCGGCGGAGCTTCGACCTTCGGGGCGGGTTCCGTGGGCTCGAACGGAAGTCTCGGCACCTGGGGGACCGGCAGTTCTTTGGGCACTGGCCTGGCTTTTGGTGGCTCCGGGGAAGGGGGTCGAGGCTTTATTACCTCCTCTACAGGGGCCGCCGGGGCCTCCCGAGGGGCCGGTGGGGCCTCTTGCGGGGGCCGATCGCCGACGATGCTTTTCATCTTGATTTCAGGGATCGGAACGCGGTAACCCGATTCTCCTATTGGAGCAAAAGTTTGGCCCTGGGTCGTCCCGCCCGGGACTTGCGGTTGAGCCTGATCCGCAGAACTCTGGGCCGTGGCGGGTAATGTAATCGCAAAGAAGGCCAGGAGCGTAACGAGAAAGGTGAAAAGGCATGCTCGCGCGACGGCCGAAGCAGCGTGGGCCAGTGTTTGTGAGCGCTCCAATAGGCGATTTTTCATAGGGGCGGCCCCCTGAATCCTTCCAACAATTGGTATATAATTTTAGTCTGTTGGTTCTAATTCGTCAAGTGACATCAGAGTGTCATAGAATTGCTCGGCGGAGGCAGGTCGCGATTTGAGCCTATGAATGCGGTCCAAAATGCCGTTAATAAAACCCGCGGAATTCTCTGCGCCGTATTTCTTTCCAATGTCTATCGCTTCGTTCAGTATTACCGAATCAGGCGTTTCAGTGAAATTCAACATTTCCGCAATAGCCATCCTGAGAATGTTGAGGTCTACGCGATTCATGCGGTGGACTTTCCAATTAAGAGAAAGCTTGTCAATAAGAGCGTCGATGACCGCGCGGTCCTTGGCCACAGCCGAGACCAGTTCGCGAGCGAAGTCACTCGTCACGCGATGCATCTTCAGGACCTGTTCAGGGTCCGAACTGAAATGGCTTTCGAGGAATTGTAACGTATCCGCGGGATCTTCTTTTCTTGCGTCCGCGGCGAACAACACCTGAAGCACAAATTCACGAGTTTTACGTCTGGAAGGCACTTGAATGAAGGATGCTCATGTGAGTAAAGAAACCCTGAGGGCGTTCGCTTCCGTCACATCTGCTTGAGGAGATTGGCCATCTCGATGGCGGACATGGCTGCATCCGCCCCCTTGTTTCCCGCTTTGGATCCGGCCCTTTCTATGGCCTGTTCTATTGTGTCGGTGGTCAGGACCCCGAAACTCACCGCGATTTTCGACCCCAAAGTAACCTGGGCAATGCCTTTGGCTACTTCAGCCGCGATGTAGTCAAAATGAGGGGTGGCCCCACGAATAACCGCACCGACAGCGATCACCATGTCGTACTTCCCGCTTCCGGCAACACTCGCCACCACCTGGGGAATCTCGAAAGCCCCCGGAACTTTGACCACGGTTATATCGGTTTCCAAGGCCCCATGCCGTACCAAGGCGTCCATTGCCCCGGATACAAGTCTTGAAACGATGAAGTCATTGAAACGGCTCGCTACAATAGCCGCCTTTAGTCCACGGGCATCCAGAACGCCCTCGATGATGGTGGTCATGGAGCCTCCGTACCTCCTGGTTCATTATTTCGGTCAAGGAACCGGCCACCGGATTCGGGGCCGAGGGCACGGCATCCTAAATGAAAGCCTGTTCAGGTGCTTGCCTTGGTTCAGGGAATGTGGAGCTCGAACATGTGCCCCATTTTATCTCGCTTGGTCTTGAGATATCGCTCGTTTGTTGCACATGGCTCGATGACTATAGGCACCTGTTCCACAACTTCCAGGCCGTAGCCCTCCAAACCGACTATTTTGGTCGGGTTGTTGGTCATGAGTTTCATTTTGTGGACCCCAAGGTCTGCCAGCATCTGCGCCCCTATGCCGTAATCCCGAAGGTCCGGCTTGAATCCCAGCCTCAGGTTTGCTTCTACCGTGTCGCAGCCCTGATCCTGCAACTCGTAGGCTTTGATTTTGTTCAGAAGACCGATACCTCGACCCTCCTGCTGCATGTACAGGATTACACCTTTCCCGGCTTCCCCGACCATCCGCATGGCCCTGTCAAGCTGCGGCCCGCAATCGCAACGTCTGGAGCCGAAAACATCGCCGGTAAGGCATTCCGAATGGACTCTTACCAGAACCGCCTCGTCAGGATCGATTTCTCCCTTTACCAAGGCCACGTGGTTATGCTTGTCCACGTCGTTCTCGTAAACGATCAGCCTGAAGTCCCCTCCAAATTCCGTGGGAAGAATCGTCTCCGCTCCGCGGCGAACCAGACGCTCGTTACGCATGCGGTATTTGATCAAGTCCCTGATGGTGCAGATTTTGAGATCGTGCTTCTCAGCTATTGCAATTAATTCCGGCAAGCGGGCCATGGTTCCGTCGTCATTCATCACCTCGCAGATCACTCCCGCGGCGGTGAAACCCGCCAAGCGAGCCAGATCCACGCTCCCTTCCGTCTGTCCGGCTCGAACCAAGACCCCGCCTCCACGGGCACGCAAAGGAAAGATATGGCCCGGAGAAATCAAATCACTCGGAGTAGCATCCCTGTCAACCGCGGTAATTATGGTGATGGCACGGTCGTAGGCTGATATACCTGTTGTTACGCCGCGAGCCGCTTCGATGGAGACCGTGAAAGCAGTCCCGTACCTTGACTGGTTGTTGGAGACCATCATAGGGAGTTCCAGGGACTGGATTTTTTCGGGAGTCATGGACAAGCACAGCAGTCCCCTACCGTATTTGGTCATAAAATTGACTGCTTCGGGCGTCATCTTTTCCGCGGCCATGGTCAGATCGCCCTCGTTTTCTCGGTCCTCATCATCGACCAAAATTACCATTCGGCCTTGCTTAATTTCCTCAATTGCTGCTTCTGTATCAACCAGCACGCTCATTTAATGCTTCCTCCTTCGTCACATGAATCCATATTCTTTAAGGGTTTGTTCACTTATTCCCAACTCCGTCTTCCCGGAGACGAACTTTTCAACATACTTTCCTATGAGGTCAAACTCCACATTGACTTTATCATTGATCTTTTTTTGGGTCAACCCGGTCAACGCCGCCGTGTGCGGAATGATCATGACCTGGAAGCGGTTTCCGGTCACCGTGTTCACCGTCAAGCTGACGCCGTCTATAGCTATACTGCCCTTTTCGATCAAATACCTGCCGGAATCCACTGCGAAGCCCATGAGAAAGCCGTTTCCCGAGGCACGGCGCTCCATAACCTGGCCGATGCAATCCACATGGCCCAGGACCAGATGTCCGCCGAGTCGCGAGTCCAGCCGCATTGCTTTTTCAAGATTGACCTTTGACCCCGCTCTCATTCCCCCCATAGTGGTGACCCCGAGCGTCTCGGGTGACACATCGGCAGAAAAAATCCCCCGGCCGGCTTCAACCGAATTGGCGGTGAGACAAGCCCCATCAACGGAGATGGAATCGCCGACTTTCACGTCGGATAGATCCAGGGCGGATACTATGCGAAGTGAAACGAACCCTCCCTTGGGTTCCGTCGAGATTATCTCGCCACGTGCCTCAATTATGCCCGTAAACATTTCATCCGGCCCTGAATTCATTCCTTGATCGGGGACCGCGAACCGCTTCTGGCCGAGTTCCCCGTACCCGCGAACACATGGCGGGTCTGGCCAACTGCTTAGTCTACACCTTCCTCTTCATTTAATAAAGTCGGATTTCGCGCGGCCTGTTTCCATGCCGTGAGCAAGTGCCGATGGTGAACTCTGGCCATGGAACCCAGGATACTGGAGTAAACGCCAGGCACGTCCTTTTCAATTTTGCTGAGCAGCGCCTTCACCCATTGACGCCGCGCGCCTTTCATGCCCCTGCAATTGCAGTAACATCCCAGAATCGGCACTCCCAACTGAGCCGCGCACTCCCTGGTGAGTTCTTCCCTGACATATACCATCGGACGTATGACGCGATTCCGACCATCGTCCGCCAGCAGGTTCGGGCTCATGCCTTTTATGGATCCGTTGAAGAAAAGGTTAAGAAGGAGGGTTTCCACGAAATCGTCGGTATGGTGTCCCAATGCGATCTTGTTCCACTCAGTTTTCGTTGCGAATGTATAAAGCATGCCGCGGCGCAAGCGGGAACAAAACGAACAAGGATTGGTGCCCTCGGTAAGCTTCTCGTCCACAAGCTCGACGATGTTCCCTTGGACGACCCAGTGTGCTATCCCATCCTGTGACAAACGTTCGCTGAGAGGGCGGCAGTCAAATTCTACCTGGCCCGGATGTATTGTAACCGCGGCCAGGTCGAACTTTACGGGAGCCTTGCGCTGGAGATCTCGCAGAGCGTACAACAGCGACCAGGAATCCTTACCGCCCGACAGGGCCACCAGAACGCGGTCCTGGTCCTGAATCAATCCGAAATCGCCTATGCCTCTGCCGACAAGGCGTGTAAGGCGCTTGAGCGCGGTGTTTTTCATCTGGCTTCGGTATGTTCAAACCATTTTGGTGTATTATTTATTCCTTATAGAAGCTGCCGGCCTTGATGTCCAGATGAGCGAGGAGGTAAGCACGGCTTTCATGGGAGAAACAAAGTGATTTTTTTGACTAACGTTGCAAAGTTCTACAACGGGAAACCCCTTTTTGGAGAGGCCAGCATAAGCGTTCATCGAGGTGATCGTATAGGAATAGTGGGCCCTAACGGCGCAGGCAAGTCTACCATCCTCGGGATGATGGAAGGAGTAATCACCCCGGACGAAGGCGAAGTCTCAATAGAAAAGAGGCTCCGCATGGGGGTCCTTCATCAGGAACTCATCCAGGGTAACGACGGGCCGATCCTTGAAGAAGTCACGAATATTTCCGGCGAGCTCAGGGACATCCGGGAGCGTCTCAAGCAACTTGAAAATCAAATGGCTCAGCTATCTCACAACAGCGCGGACGCTGAAGCGCTGGTGGAAGAACACGGCCATTTGCAGCACGAGTTTGAACGTTACAACGGGTACACCCTGGAAGCCCGCGCGTTGAAGGTGCTGCAAGGATTGGGGTTCCAGCCCCGTGACGCGTATCGGCGCTGGAGCGAGTTCTCCGGCGGATGGCGCATGAGGGTGGCCTTGGCGAAGATCCTCCTGGCCGAACCCGATGCGCTGCTTTTGGACGAGCCCACAAACCACCTGGATCTGGATAGTCTGCTCTGGGTGGAGGAATATCTTGGCGGATTCAAAGGTGCCCTGGTTTTGGTGTCGCATGATCGGGCCTTTCTGAACAGGCTCGTAAATCGCGTGGTAGAGGTGGATCGGGGTAAGGTATCTATTTACACCGGGAATTACGACGACTATGACCGCTCCAGGCAGATGCAGGAAGACATCACTCTGGCCGCGTACAAGAACCAGCAGGAAAAAATCAAACGCATTCAGAAGTTCATAGACCAGAGCCGCGTCAAGGCAAGGACCGCAAGCCGCGTTCAAAGCCGCGTCAAAATGCTGGAAAAACTTGATCGGGTTGAGCTGCCGCAGCGGCCCAAGACAGTGAAGTTTCACTTCCCTCAGCCGCCGTCGTCGGGGCGGAGGGTCGTGGAGATCACGGATCTTGTCAAACGCTTCGACGATCTGACCGTTTATGACGGGCTCTCTTTGAACGTGGATCGCGGAGAGCGCATGGCTCTGGTCGGTCCCAATGGCGCGGGCAAGTCAACTTTGCTCAAGATCATGGCCGGAGTGCTGCCATACGAAGGGGGTTCCGTAAAGTACGGCCATTCGGTAAAGCCGGGATATTTCGCTCAGCATCAATCCGAAGCCTTGAATTCCGACAGGACCGTCCTGGAGGAAGCATCTTCGGTTGTCTCCGGTATACCTGAACAGGAGGTTAGAAGCTTGCTGGGGGCCTTCCTGTTCACAGGCGACGATGTCCACAAGAAGGTCAAGGTGCTCTCAGGAGGAGAAAAGAGTCGCCTGGCATTGACCAAAATCCTGCTGTCCCCGCCGAATTTGCTGCTCATGGATGAGCCCACAAACCATTTGGACATCCCTTCATGCGAAGTGCTTGAAGAGGGCCTCAAGAAATTCAGCGGGACCCTTGTGCTCATAACTCATGATCGCCGGCTCATGAACGCGATTTGCACGTCGATCCTGGAGATAGACCAGGGTGAGGCGGAACATTTCCTCGGCAATTATGACGACTACCAGTACAAAAAGAAGCTCATGGCCGAGGCAGAAGTTGCCGAATTGCCTGCCAAACCAGTGGTGGCGATCGTCCGCGACGATGATTCATCCCCCGCGAAAGAATCCAAAAAAGAGAGAAAGCGCCGGGAGGCTCAGAACCGAATAGTCTTGTACAAGAAGCAGGCCCCGATCAGAAAAGAGATCGAGAAGATCGAAAAAGAGCTTGCAGCGAAGGAATCCCGCAAGAAAGAAATCGAAGCTCTTATGGCCGATTCTGCAAATTACGACAACAAGGGGCTGATACAGGCGCTGTGCGAAGAAGATCCGGTTGTGGCCCAGGATATCCGGTCGCTGGAATCGCGGTGGGAGGAGTTGCACGGCCGGCTGGAGGAAATCGAGAGCAGTGTCTTGACCGGGTAGTGTCCAAACAGCTTTCAGCCCTTGTGGCAGCATCCGCTGATAGCGTGATTCTCGTTCCCGACGTAACATACCATAAATACAAGCGAAGAAGAGCTGATCTGAAAAGGAAGAAGGCTTGGCTGATGCTGAGTTGCCGCGCGTGGTCATGAGGCTCTGAGATGGGCCAAGAGCACATTTGACCCCTCTCTGCCCCCCGCTCTTTCTCTCTTTTTTGTAGATGCCATTATTTGGGGGACCGTTGGTCGGTCAGCCGGGACTGCAAGCGCTTCTGCAGCTTCAAGAAAGTCTTTTCTTTATTTTTGGTCAGGAAATCATGCTCCCAAAACCGCCATACAGAATAACCCATTTTACGCAATTGTTGTCTGTTTCGTTTATCATGCTTGATATTTCGCTCCAGTTTGGGAGCCCAATAAGTGGCGTTGGATTTCGGGGTGTGGCCGTGAAGTGGGCACACGTGGTAAAAACAGCCATCCGCAAAAATTATAAGTTTCAGTGATGGAATGACGATATCCGGTCGCCCGGGGAGCTTGTGCATATTTCTGTGTATTCGTGGGCGAGGACCCAATATCTCGCGCACCATCTTATAAAGGGCGCATTCCATTTTTGTGCCACTGCTGCGGATGCGAGACATAATCTCGCTTCGTTTGGCTTTGCTAAAAATGTCGGTCAATCTATCGCAAACGCTCCAATTCAGCGCGAATGGCTTCAGCGTACACCTCTGCCGATGGCAGATTGGACGGCGCAGTAAAAGCATTCGCGACTTGGTCGACCGTAGTCGTCTTCTGACCACAAAGTTTGAGCGGTCGAGGCTTGCCCTTTGACGGCTTGGCATCCACATCATACCACATAAAAGTTAATGAGCCAGGCTGCATTGTGTAATCCAGTAAGGAGCCTCCGAGCCTTTCCAAAATCCTCTCAAAAACCGGACGAGGGCAGACGAAAAACATGCCTTTTTGGCACAGGCTCTCGCGTCTTAGAACATGCCCCTTGTAAATTATCTGCGGGAGTATTCTCTTCGAAACGTTTTCCCAGTTCAGGCCGGCATCGCTGTATCCCGTAAAAGGCTCTCGCCGGAGATATGCGTCACGCTCCGCCCGGTACGTTCCAGTCGTATCGATCCCCTGGACCTCAATGGCAGTAAATCCCGTTAACCTGGCATGGATTACGAGAGCGAGTATCCAATCGACAAAGTACCTGCCTGCCCCCGCCTTACTTCTGCTTGGCAACCGCAATTCCCTGCCCCACCGTTTGCCAAAGACCCCCAAGACTTCACCGGCTTGGCTCCTAGCGACCGCTTCATTCGCGGGCACCATCTTGACTCTTTTTCCGAAAGCCGCCTCAGCCACGTCAGAAAGGATTCTATAGTTTTCCGCATAGAGGCGATTCGGGCAAGAGATTACCACATCACCACTAGCCTGCCTGAAAGTGCAGGATCCCGCCAGCTGTCCATCCCTAAACAATTTTGTGCATGGCCCGCCTATGAAAGGGCACTCTTGGTTTTCTCTGAATCTGACAGCTTCAGCTGAGGCGTCATCAGGCGAGAATCCAAAAAAGTCGAAAATCCTTAAACCCATTCTTGACTCTATGCGGCCACTCTAGACTTGTTCAGGTGACGAGCTATCTCATGCGCAATCGCTCTTGCCATCAAAACCGGCACAGCATTGCCGACTTGTTCGTATTGGGCAACTCTCGGGCCAAAAAAGCGGTAGGAATCGGGAAATGACTGAAGGCGCGCGGCTTCCCTCACTGTAAGTGAACGGTCTTGATCAGGAAGGAAAACGGGGCCCCAATGCGGATCGCACTTGGTCATGATCGTTGCCGCGAGTTTTTCGTTTGAAAGCCTTCCGTAGCGTTTGGTATGGTCAGACCTCCGTGCGCGTTGCATGCCTTTGGGCAAGAGTTCAAAGGGGATATCTCTCCACGACCCACCGGGCTTAACATATTTCAGGCGCTCCACATTTCTCGAGGACAGCCGGGCTGCAACATGGTTGTACGTTTCATTTGCCCCGTTTCTCATAGCTCTGGCATATTCGCTAACCGCCTCCCGGCAGTGTGTTACAATCTCAGATCCCTCTCCCATGCACAGGCGCGGCAGGTCAGAAATCGCGTCTTGGACAGTTACCGCCGGCTGTAAGATAAGCTCATCCATGGGGCTGAGGCGGAATGTCATGGTCCTGCCCCCCGTGAAATTCGCCCTGCCGACAGCATAGTGCGTCGGCACCGGATGGCTGAGCGGTGGTGCCATTCGAGACCCTAGAATTATCAGTCGCCAGCGCTCTTGCGGGACTCCATAATGGGCTGCAAGAAGAATCATGGCTGACAGATGATACCCTCGCGCCTCAAACTCCCGCAAAATTTGGTGGAACACCCTCCCCTTTTCGAGGGAAAGCATTCCAGGGACGTTCTCGAAAAGAAACGTCCACGGACTGAATTCATCAAGAAAGCGCAAGTAATGCCTGAATAGGGCGTTTCTGGGGTCATCCAGAAACCGCTCGGGGGCATTAATAGAAAATCCCTGGCACGGAGGCCCTCCGACCAGAACTGAGAGTTCCCCTTGGTTCAGAGCCAGTTCTCTCCTTATCCGTGCCGGGTTTACCTCCTCTACTCGCCCACAATCGGCTAGAGCCTGTCGATGATTTGCGCGAAAAGTAGTTATGGCCCACCTGTCCAGATCATTTCCATAAAGGCACACAAATCCAGCTTTGTGGAAGCCCTCGGTGATACCCCCTGCCCCACAGAAAAGATCAATTGTGGTCCATCTCCCTGTCTTGTCTTCTCCCACCATAAACACAACACCCCGGCTGGAATATCAGGCCACCAACAACGTTCCGTTGGCGATGTCGCGATTCGTGCCAGTTTTCTCGCAGCAACTTAGATGATGGTTCCCTTGCCGTCAACTGCAATAACTGTTACAGGTTTCGTTTTCGAACCACTTGGCTCGGGTCTCTTTCAGGTGACTGCGGAATTTCCTCCTACGGCCCTAAATGATCAGATAGCTCTACCCGCAATTCTTACTGGAGCAAACGTTTACCCCTTGTGGTAGAATACGCTGATAGCGTGCTTTTCGTTTCCGACGTGTTGGAAGAAGCCGTCAAAGGCTGACTGGACCTCATCCACATTCGGCCTTGTCATGGGGTCAAGTTCCAACATGCTCTCTACCGTGGCGGCCATATGTTCGAGCACCGTGTTTTTTGCCAGCCAGGGGTTGAGAGTTGTCAATTTGGGGCGAGGTTCCTGCTCGATACGCATTATCTGCTTGACCAACTCCTGGCGGTTTTTGGCCTTGGGGAAAATCATGGGCAGCTTGCCGGTAAGAAGAACCGTGAAGATAGCTCCTACGCTGTACAAGTCGGATTGGAAAACGCTTCGACCCCTCGCCTGTTCCGGGGCCATGTAAGCAAAAGTCCCGACGACCTTGCCTCTGAAGAGGTCTTCCACCGCTCCCGGCCCTATGGCCAAGGCAACTCCGAAGTCGATTACCTTGATCTGGTTTAACATTTCGTTTTCGTCGACCATGTACAGGATGTTGTCCGTCTTGAGGTCCCGATGGACAACGCCCCTTTGACGAAACACTCTGAGGCACTCTAACAACTGGTTTACCAGGATCTCCATGGTCGCCAGCGTGAGCTTGCTCTGAGCGGAAAAAGGCGGCTTATACTTTTCGGTCCAATTCCGCTCCACCAGTTGCGTAAGGTTGTCGTTGGGGTGGTAGCCGTTGACGAGCAGCTTGTCGCCGTTCTGCTCGATCAGGCCATAGTATTCGACTACATACGGGTGCTGGTCCGGAGTCTGAACCCTGGCATGCAGAGCACCTTCATATTCCAACAAGGCCGCGGGATCGCCCAGTGTCGGGGAGATCTGCGCCTTGACCCTTTTCAATGCCACGATCCGGTCCTTGAAAATCCCGATGCTAACCTTACCCATTGCCCCGGAAGAAATGTCCCCGAGGACTTTGACCTTCTTGCCCTTAACTTTGGCCGGATCGTAGAGCGAGTCCATGATCAGCTTCACCAGCCCGGCCATCTCTTCTCTGGTTTTCGAACTGAAGCTGCGCCCGCTTTGTTGAATATCCTCCTCGGCCTGTTTTTCCATGTTGGCTCTATCGAGCCTCGGCTTATAGTACTTGACCGCCTGGGCCGCCCTGGGATCGACCTTGCGATGCTCGCCGTGGTAGTCGCCAAACGCGGAGTAGTAGCGGTACAGAAGTAGCCCGTCCGCTACTCTACCTTGAGGATGCGCGGAATAGAGCTTATGCAGATCCGAGATCCTCTTGAGCAGGTCCCACCCTCTCCGGTTTTTGCTCCTCATGAGTTTGACGTTGGCCGCCACGTCAGCCGAGTCGTCCACATCGCAATAATCGCTGGGGATTTCGAAAAAGCTCCCAAAATCAATTAACGAAATAGTTGCCAGATGATTGGAAACACCCTGAAGGGCATCCAGATCCTTCTGCGTATTGATCAGGAAGTCCAGGAGCTTCTGATTGAGGAAGTCGGCGAGGAGTTCCTTGAAATACCCGGAAGCGATCCTGTCCACGGTGTAGCCGCACCGGAACAGGAACCAGGCCAAGTGCATTATGTCGTCTTCGATCTCCTTACGCGAGTTCCTGCTGAAGAATAGAAAGGCCTTTTCCGGTTCGTACTCCACC
Source organism: Desulfomonile tiedjei (assembly GCA_016212925.1). Taxonomy (NCBI): domain Bacteria; kingdom Pseudomonadati; phylum Thermodesulfobacteriota; class Desulfomonilia; order Desulfomonilales; family Desulfomonilaceae; genus Desulfomonile; species Desulfomonile tiedjei. Next base: position 40,041 of record JACRDF010000006.1, on the reverse strand, counting down.
ATCAAATGATGAAGCTCAAGAATAGCCCTCCGAACAAGGTCCGCCATCCGTGCGACCGTTGTCTCGTAGGATTCGGATTCCTGTCGAACAAAACTGCTCGGGATCAACGCGGTGCTTTCCTGATCCGCGGGGGCGTAGCGTTGTCTGCACTTCTCATTAAGATCGGCAAGTTTCTTGCGCACCAACTCCAATTCTTGGGGAGACGGCCTCTGGTTGGACGGGGAGTCCAGCCATTTCACCGCAAAAAAGAAGACTCGCCCGGCCTCTTCAACTTTTTGGATTTCGTTTCGGCTGTCTATGAGTATCTGGTGTTCGGGAAACTGTTGCGCGGCCCGGATGATATGAAAGATGGCCTCGTGATACGTCATCTCTCCTCGTTCAAGAGGCGGGAGCAGGTCACGAATCACAAGGAGCAGATAAGGCGCGGTCCTTTTTAGGATCTTACCGATCTCGCCGACAGGGTCCACCGCGCCCTTTTTGGCCAAACGGCTCAATTCCGCGTAGTGCTGCACAACGCGGTAAAGATCCTCACGCAGGGCTTGACTGTCCCTTTCCATGATCAGTGAAATCCTTCGGACTCTTTGTTAGGCGCAATATATAACCTCTGCGCTCGCGGTTGCAAGAGTCATGTAAGTTTTCGGCGCAACCTTTCACTTACGCAGAGAATTGTCAGCGCCCTGTCATTGCGCCGGAGAAAAACGACGAGGCAACGACAGCTATTCATAACGGTGGGCAAACCGAACAGAATTCATGGCAACCAGCATGGATTGTAATGGATCTGGCAGGACGAATTTCGGCCAGGGCGGCCTTGCCGGTTTTCTTCTCGGCCTGGACCGTCAAACCAAGCCTACGCTGGGTCCCGATCCCCAAATCGTGGTCCGAACGCGAGCGCACAGGCGGGACACGTTCAGTTCGCGGCCGAGAATTTATCGAGTGCGCCTCTTCCCCGTAAGCTTGATCAGCTTCTTGAAATCCGGAATTTGCTTTAGTGTGCGGAGGGCTTTGTCCGACATTGCACGCTTTATCACTGCTTCGCCACCGGCCTTCACAGCCAGATTCAGTATATCAAGCGCCTGTTTCAGTCGGCCTGTATTCGCATACACCAGGGCTGCGTGGTAATGGAGCCATTCGGGTTCAAACGGCTCTTTCTGGCTTAAGGCCTGACGATAGTACTTCAGCGCACTTTCGTAATCTCCCATCTCCACGTTAAGATAGACCAGCCTACTTATGGTGTAAGGCATTAGACAAGGGCTGTGTTGGAGGTTTCTGTGAATTTCCAGGCTCTTGCGCTTGTTTCCGAGGGCCCAGTGCGCTATGGCAACGTCGGCCAATGCGAACTGGTCCTGCGGGTCCTTTTTCAAGCCTTGGTGGTAGTGTTTAAGCGCGTGACGAGGTTCGCGCTTTTTATACAGAAAATAATATCCCAGGTGAAAATCGACTTGAGCGTCCTTGGGGTTATTCTCCAGGGCCTTCTTGAACAGCCTCAAAGCCTCCGGCTCTCGCTCGATCTCCAGGTAAAGATGTCCCAGCTCGGTGAGGAACTGGCTGTCGGTGGGGTTAATCTCGACCGCCCTGCGCAAGTACCTCAAGGCCTTGCTGTAATCCAACTCATCAAAATATATCAAGCCGATGTTGAAATAAGGGTCTCCATTTTGCTCGTCAAGGCTTATGGATTGCAGGAAATCGCGTTTGGCCTGATCCGTTTTGCCCATTTTCCAGCAGATCAAACCCCGATTGTTGAAAAGATAGGCGCAACCGGCGCCGCTGAGGCTGATAGCAACGTCTATGAGTTGTCTCGCTTCTTCGAGGCAGTCCTGATCGTATTTTGAAAGGGCCGTGTCGTTAAGTTCGCGGATCAGCTTCTCTTTTTCCCAATCGCTGGCCCGGCAAAACACCTTCTTGCCTTTGCGCAGCCTGGCCAACTCGGATTCTTTCACCAGCAGGCAGTAATTGTTGACCTCCATCAGGTCGTCGCAGTAGCGAACTTCCACAACGAAGACCGGCGGGTCACCGCCCTCTTCCACAAAGTTGAGGTAATGGTAGAAATTATCGCCGTCAGGGGCTTCGGTTTCCCAAATCTGGTCCGGATTCTCCAGGGTGAAGTCAATCCAGTTGAGAAATCCGGCCTTACCTAGGCGGCTTGCCACAGGCAGGATTTCGGGCAGGGCATCTTGCACAAGCTCTTCATCGGGAAAAGAGGGCAGAAAGGTTTCAGGGAAAGCTAGAGGGTATTCCGCCGAAAAATAACTTTCCTCCAGACATCTGCTCGCCATCCATAACCTCGAAATATCAAATTAGTCGCCCGGGGAATTTGCTTTAGAGCCCTGAGGATCCCCACCAACCCCTTAACCTGGGCCCCGTGCTCAAAACCACCGGGGGACCGGCACCCATACTGAAATTTGAGAAAAGGAAAATCCCAAACATACGGCCATTGGCATTGCCTTCGATAGCCCGGTCGCCGTCAAAAATAGAATAGCATGAAGGGTTGTCCACGTCAATTAGGTGAACCAGGAAGGCCGTCAAGCCATTGCCAGCACCCTGCGCCGTCTAGAGCCCTGTTTGAGTTTTTCGCCCTCGCGATTCCGACCAATGCCTCCACATCGTCACGGTAGCGGCCGCGACCACTGCCGCTGTTTCGGTTCGTAACACGCCCGCTCCCAGGCTCACCGGGTGAAACCCAGCCTCGACGGCCTTCATCTCTTCACCCGTCTCCAAGCCGCCTTCCGGCCCCACCAATATGGCTATCTCACATGGCGCGTGCTTCTCCAGAAAAGCCAGGAGCGGTTCCGCGTCCAAATCCGTCGATAGGAGGATTCGCGTGCCCGATGCCGAAGCGCCCTGGATGAAATCATCGAAACTTGACGGAGAACTCAGCAACGGCGTTTGGCCGCGCCGCGACTGAGCGGCTGCAGCAGCTACAATGGACTCCCAGCGCGGCTTGATCTCCGGGGGACGGCGGTTTGCCCGCGTGCTGAGGATAGGCACGAACCGCGTCACGCCCAGTTCGGTCCCGTGTCTCAGTATTTCCTCCACAGGCCCGGGGCGAACGCAGGAAAATGCCAAAACAAGTTCTTCGGCTGAGCACGGATCTGTCGGTTTGGATTCGACTATTTCCCCGCGAAGCTCGCCTCCGGGTGAGGCGGCCAACCGGATGATGCATTGCCGCTCGCCAGCGAAAACCTCCACGCAATCTCCGGATCGCAGCCGTAGGACGTTTCGAAGATAATGGGCTGTCTTGCGCGGAAAAACAATCCCTTCTCTGCAAAGGCTTTCCGGGCTCAGGAATATTCGTCTTTGAGTCACCGGCTCTCCGCCTTGACTGCGCCGAACCTCTGCTTCAGGTAGAGGTCTAATCTGTCCAGACCCGCGTGAATGTTTTCAAGGGAATTGGTGTAAGAGAAACGGAGAAAGCCTTCAGCATTGCTTCCAAAGTCTATGCCCGGCGCCACGCCTACCCCTGCCTCCTCCAGTATTTCGAAGGCAAAACGGTACGAGTCCTTCGAGAAACGCTTGGCATCGGCCAGAATGTAAAAAGCCGCGGTGGGGTCCACTCTTATTTCAAATCCGATCTGCTTCAGCTTCGAGATCATGGCCACCCGCCTCTGGTTGAAAACGGCCTTCATCCGAGCGGTTTCCGTGGACGAATTGGTCAGCGCCTCCAAACCGGCCCATTGAACGAAGTCCGCAGGACTGATAAAGAAATTCTGCGTCATTTTCTGAATAGGGCGCACCTGCTCCTTGGGAGTAATGACATAGCCCAATCTCCAGCCGGTCATGGCGTAAAGCTTGGAGAACCCGTTAAGCACAAAGGCGTTCCGGGTGAATTCAAGGATCGAATGCTCCTGACCCTCATAAACCAGCCCATGATAAATCTCATCGGATATGATGGGTACCTTCAGTTCAGCCAAACGTCTCATCCGCTCGGGGTCCATGACTATTCCGGTCGGATTGGAAGGGGAATTGATTAAGATTGCCCGTGTTTTATCCGTTACAGCCTTTGCCACTTCGTCAGGATCAATCTGAAAGCCGTCCTCAGCCCTAATAGTAACGTAAACGGGTACTCCGCCCAGGAAACGTATGAAATTGGGATAGCACGCATAATGAGGGTTGGAGAGTATGACCTCGCAGCCCGGGTCCAGCAGTGCCGAGAGGGCCAAAAGAATGGCCGGCGACGATCCGGAAGTTATGATCACACATTGAGGGTCCACGGTCGCGCCGTATGTCCTCTCGTAGTGTTCGGCCACGGCCCTCCTGAGTTCCGGTATTCCCATGCTTGGCGTGTAGTGGGTTTTCCCGGCCTGCATCGCCCGGATGCCTGCCTGGACGATATTCGCGGGGGTATCGAAATCCGGCTCGCCGACTTCCAAATGTATGACGTCAGTTCCGCTTTCGGCCATTTCCATGGCCTTCTCCAGCACGTCCATTACGAGAAACGGAGGGATCTCTTCGGATCGCCTTGAGGTGGGAATCTGTGGATAATCCATGAAAGAATATCTCCATTGCCTTGGTTTGCGATATGAATCACGAGTATTATATTTGAAACAGAGCCGTTGCTTCAAACTTATTCATTGATTTTCCTCTATGTGCCTGTTAGAATAGCGCAAATGTAAGAAAAGCCTTGCCTTTTTGGCACCGGCTTGATTTATAAGGGGCACGATGCGACAAGCGAGATCAGACATCCTCTGCCATTTGGTCTATCAGGGCATCTTTTCGTGCCTCATTCTCAGCTTGGGCCTCCTGCTTCCCGGCAGCGGCATCGCTGAAACCTACGGAATCAAGGACCCCAAGGGGGTCTTCGTCCCCAAGGTTACCGTAACCGTCGGGAAGAAGGAAATCCTAATACGAAAAACCGATCCCCAACAATCATTCCGCGTCATTGCCATCACCCTGAAGAACCGAAACGTTAGTCGCAATGCCGGTCTGCTGCACGTGGAGTGGATAAACGCAGATAATGTGGCGGGCAAGCCCATGCCGCTGTCCGGACCACACTACAACCCGCTCAGCAAGGTCTTTCAAGACTCGATGGGCAAATCCGTCGCGTTGAAAATCGTCGAAAAGACGAAATTAGACCTGTTCGCGGGCAAACCGATTGAGGATCTGCTGTCAATCTCCGTAAACGAACAGCCGCTGGTCTCCTCTGAGACCGCGTCCGAGAAAGACCGCACTGTGCAACTTGGCACCGGTCGAGACGTCTCCATCAGCGTGAACAAGACCGCTATTGAATTCAACGAAAGCAACCTCAAGAAGGGTGAGATACTTGATGTGGACAACCGGTCCGGCATGGATCAGGTGATCGGTATCGAACTCCCTGAAAAGAGCCTGCTGTATTTTCAGAAAATTATCAAAAAGTTTGAGCAGAGCCAGGTTCCTCGTGAGAACTGGGATCGTTTCACTCTGGGGGCGGATTCAGGGGTCTTGGTGGTACTTATCCCCGAGCCCGATCCGGCTCTGCTGGGCCGTTTGAACGGGAAGGAGATTCTGGTCAAGGTTTACCAGGGCAACACAATCAAGGATACCATAAGGGTTCCGATCAAAACCTCACCTGATCTTCGCGTGGCGCAATACCAGGAAGATCCCAAGCCTCCCTCAAGACCTGAGACACCTCCGCAGCCTCGGCCGGAAAACGGTCAGTCCAGCCCATCGCCAACCCGGTCGGAGCCGCCGGCGGCCCAGGCCGCAAGGAGCGATGGGGGACTAGGCTTGTGGATATTTCAGATCGTTAACTTGGCGCTTCTTGTCTGCCTAGGAGCCTACGGGATTTTCTTTATGCTCCCGAAGATCCAGGTCCTGGAAGACCGGCTGGCCAAGAATGAGATGTTCATTCATGGAAGTCGCGAAGCGATTCGAGAGGAATTGGACGAGATTAAGACGGAGATACTCAAACAGTGCGAGACCAAGCCCTCGTCAGAGTCATGATGCCTTTCGTTCTTACCTGGCTTCCCACAAATATTGTCTTCACGACGCCCACTCAAATGTGATAACCTAACTCTTTTTGGCTGCACCGGTATTTCGTTTGTGCAAGCGCCATCGAAATATACCTATGCGCTTTGATACTAGTAATATGGCGACCTTGTGGTCTTGCCTGCATTAGGGACCTTCTCCGCGGCGGACGCCGAGGCGTGGCCGGGTTCGCTACGGAGACCCGCAAGACCGGATTCCTCCGTCGTTACTCCGTTGACCGCGCGTTGGCATAAGTTGCTTTGAGGAGCTGTTTGATGTTGTTTGGAAATCTTCCGAAGAGGTTCTTTTTGACTTCCGGTTTCGGGGAAGCATCGACCGACCTGAACGCGTTTGACGCGGCGCTGCTGCAGGCCGGCATCGGGGACACCAATCTGATAAAGCTTAGCAGCATCCTTCCACCCGGGGCTGAGGAGGTCGAGCCTTTTCCTCTACCCAAGGGATCTTTGGTGCCCCTGGCCTATGGGGAACGGGTTTCGTCCGAGCAGGGCATTACGATTTCGGCCGCGGTGGCTGTCGGCATCCCTGAGGATCCTGCTGCCGCAGGACTCATTATGGAATGTTCGCGAATCGGGGAGCCCGGACCCTGTGAAGAAGCGGTGCAAGCCATGGTGAGGGAAGGAATGGAAGTCATAAGAGGTACTCGTATCAAACAGATAAAAAGCATTTCGGCAACCCTGACCGTTCGAAGGGTGGGTGCGGTGTTCGCGGCGGTGGTATTATGTCCCTGAATCAATCTGAATGGTTTACTGAAGCATTTGAGAATCGGACGGCCTTTTCCGTTCGCTATTCGAATAAACTCCTTGACGAAGTCAGCTCATTCCAAAGGATCGAGGTCTTCGATTCCGATTTTATGGGCCGCGTGCTTGTCCTGGCCGGGTGCTTCATGGTCACGGACAAGGATTCATTCATTTACCATGAAATGCTTCTTCATCCGGCAATGGCCCTTGTTTCGGCCGCGCGACGGATCTTGATCATCGGTGGTGGTGACGGCGGCGCAGTAACTGAGGCGGTGAAATACCCCGCGGTGGAATCCGTGACCCTTTGCGAGATTGACCCGCAGGTCGTAAGTGCATGCCGCAGGTTTTTTCCCGAAATTTCGGCAGGTTTGGACGACCCTCGGGTTACAGTGGTGAATGAAGACGGTGCCGCTTACGTGAAGAACTTCGAGGAAGAATTCGACATCATCCTCGTGGATTCCACCGATCCTGTGGGACCGGGAAAGGCCCTTTATGAAATATCCTTTTATGAATCAATAAGAAGGGCGCTTAAACCGGGCGGTGCGGCCGTGTTTCAGACTGAGAGCCCGCTTTTCATGGAAGATGTGTTTTCGATGGCCCAGAGAGATCTGGGTGGAGTTTTCGGCCACGACAGGATCAGACCGTATCTTGCCACCGTGCCGTCTTATCCCGGTGGCCTGTGGTCTTTCACTTTTTGCTCGAAGGACCTGGACCCAGTTGCCCAGGCCCTTGGAGACGTGGCTCCGGAGGTCCGAAAGTCTCTCAAATACTACAGCGCCGAGGTTCATCGAGCGGCCTTCGCCCTGCCCGCTTTTGTAACCAAACTGGTTGATGAGTCGCGATCCTGAATTCAATTCTTAAGAAACCCTTGGCTCTCAGCTAATCTTCTAGGGACAGATGCCATTGATCTCGGGAGTATTCTGACGAATGAGCGAAAAGCTTTTTCTCGGGTGCGTTTCGCAGGAGCCGCGTACAGGATGTCCTGCCATAATAGGGTGCCCGTTGGACATGACTTCGACCTACCGCAAGGGATCGGACAAGGCCCCTCAAGCCATTAGAGACGCGTCGGAGTCCATTGAGACCTATTCGCCTTTTTTCGGCCGTGACATCACGGACTTCTTCTTCTCCGACTCGGGCGATCTCAATCTGTCCGATCATGGTCTGGATGCCGCCTTGAATAAGATCGAGGCACGGGTCTCCGAAGTATTGAGCGAGTCCGCGCTGCCTTTCTGTATCGGGGGCGAGCACACAATCACGCTGCCCATCATTAAGGCCCTAAATGGAATCCGTAACGATTTCGTGGTGATTCACGCGGACGCGCATTCGGACCTCCGGCATGATTACGAAGGCAGCCTTGTCAATCACGCTACGGTTATCCAAAGAGTGGAAGAGATCGTGGGGCCGCGCCGTCTCGTCCAGCTCGGAATACGCTCAGGCACAAAGCAAGAGTTCTCGTGGATGCGTGAGAACAGGACCCTGCTCCAATGGGGCGCGGGGGCCGAGAAATTATTGCTCAAGCGCATTGTCGACCGACCGGTTTATCTGACACTCGATCTCGATGTGCTCGATCCGTCGTGCATGCCCGCGACAGGAAATCCGGAACCAGGCGGCTGGTTTTATGACGACCTGGAGCGTCTATTCACCGTCCTCTCGGGTCAAAACCTGTTGGGAGCGGATGTGGTCGAACTCAACCCCAGTCTGGATCCCTCGGAGGTCGGAACTATAACCGCGGCCAGAATTGTCCGGGAACTGCTGCTGGTCCTTCGCAAGAACATCTGACGGGCGTTTTGGAAAAAAAACCGGCCCCGATTATAAGACTTCAAGTTGACACGCAAGAGCCATCTTGATAGAGACAGAATCATCCAAATAATCGGGGGCGATCGGCATGAACAGGCCTGAGAGCCTATGTCCAAAAGTTGTCGCTCTTTTCACCGCATTTGTGTGTATCCTCGCGGGGTGCACCCTCGGCTTTGCCGCGGATGCGGTCAGTCCCAGGAATCCTCCGCCACGCGGCGGATGGCCTGACCTTCCTGAGCTAATAAAGGAACTGACCCCTGTCGTTGTCAACATCTCCATCGAAAGGCATATCCTTCAGAATAGCTCCACTGAGCCCCCTCCTCTGTTCCGATCCCGACCGGGATATTTCGAAGATCAGTCCAGGCCGAAAGATAGGCTCCAATCGGACAGTGTGGGCAGCGGTTTCTTCTGTGACACGGCAGGAAGCGTTGTAACCAATGCGCACGTCGTGGAAGGGGCCAGCAAAATACTCGTGACCCTTTCCTCCGGCAAGGTCGTTGCGGCAAAGATAGTCGCTATCCATCCCAAGATGGACCTGGCTATGCTCAAGATCACTCCGCCGCATCAGGTGCAAAAGGCCCGAGTAGCGGATTCTTCCGCGGTCAAAGTGGGAGAATGGGTCTTGGCCGTCGGAAACCCGTACGGACTCGGGGCTAGTTGGAGCCAGGGCATCATCAGCGGTAAGAGCCGATTCCTTGGCCTCGGTCCGGACGACAACTTCATACAAACTGACGCGGCCATAAATCCGGGCAACTCTGGAGGCCCGCTCTTCAACATGGCCGGAGAAGTCATCGGCGTCAATACGGCAATCATCGCGGCAGGAAAAGGTATAGGGTTTTCCATTCCTTCCAATTATCTCACCGAACTGATCAACGGGCCCAAGAACGCGGAGGCCTCTCTTCGCGGGTGGCTGGGCATATACGTTGAAGACGTGACCCCCCAGCAGGCTTTGAGGCTTGGATTGGAGCCGCCTCGCGGCACATATGTGGACGAAGTGTTGGCAGCGACTCCAGCGTCCAACGCGGGGCTGAAAAAGGGTGACCTCATATTGGACGCTGATGGAGTTGTCGTCCGCAATGGGCGTCATTTGTCCAGGATAATTGCCGGAGCCAAACCTGGAGACCTCCTGAAAATGACGGTTTTGCGGGGAAGCAAGACCAGCACCGTGGACGTAATTATCGGAAGGTCCCCTGAGTAGAGTTCTCGCCTAAGAAAGACCGGATTCTTTTCGGATAATCGAAGCCAGGTCCTTGACCGCCCTCTCCAAATCATCGTTGACTATTTGGTACTGAAAGCTGCTTCCAATTTCTATTTCCCGGACGGCATTTCTCATGCGAGTCTGTATGGATGCTTCCGAATCCGTGCCCCTCGCGCGGAGCCTCTTCTCCAGGGCCTCCATGTCAGGCGCACTAATGAAAACGCCGACCGCGTTTCGGACTCGCTTGAAAACCTCTAATGCACCCATCACGTCAATGTCCAGGATGATGCTCCCTCCGCGTTTCAGCACCTCGGCCACCGGCTCGGCAGGCGTACCGTAGAAATTGCCGTGCACTTCTTTGAACTCCAGAAACTCGTCATTTCTTATCATCGTCTCGAACCTGTCTCGAGACAGGAAGTAATAATGGATGCCGTCCTTCTCGTCTCCTCGCGGTTGGCGGGTGGTGCATGAGATCGAATATGCCAGGTCAGGGGAAAGTGCCCTCAGCCTTTCGATCAGGGTGGATTTGCCGGCCCCCGAAGGGGCTGAAATTACGAAAAGTCTGCCTTCTTTCATTGACGCCGATCCTTAACAAGAGGAAAAACGCTTCCCACTGGAATGCTCAGCGGTTGACGACCGCTTGCTTTTCCGATAACACACTATCTCCCGGCGAGTCCCCCACCGCGATTCCGGGCATGAGCATGGGACCCGCGCATCCGCTGGTTGTGATGACATGGACTGCCGTAGCTAGTCAACGTAAATTGGTATATAATTTGTTAGCAAAGAGGTCGAAGAAACCGATTCTATCCGTTGGCAGTGGATGGAACGCAGATCCGGGCGCAAGTCGCCTTGACGTGAGAGACGGTTCATTATGGTCCGCAAAATCCTGTTCGGAATACTGCTCGCCATGAGTTTAGCCGCAATTGTGTACGGCGGTTTTTTCCGCAAGTTCGTGGTTTATGACAACCTGGAGAAGTTCGACAAGTTGAAGGATGTGGGAATCGCAATTAAAATACCGGGATATGATCAGCAACAGGGACAGTTGACGGTTCAATCACAGCAATTCACAGAGCCGGAAGTCGTCAATGCCCAGACGTTTTCGGGGATCAGCAGGTACAAGGACGGTCGTCTGATTTCCAATTACCCGGATCTCAATTCCTTGAAGGGTCGTCTTCCTTGTCCGACGTGACTCTAGCCTCGAACCGCAGTTTGCGGGTCCGTGAGCAGAAAATCCGTTGCCGAAGCTTTTGAACAAGGGACCTACGAGGAAATCCTCTTCTGAACAGCTCGCTGGACGCGGGGACCCCAGGTCCGGCGGGGTTTTCACAAGAGGATGGCCCATGCGATTTCCTCATCAAAGGAACATGTGTTGGAAAAGCTCAGACTAAAAGTTCAACTTGCCATGGCGGCCTTGTTCAACATAGGCTTGGTGAAGTGGCATTTCATCTGTTTCCCGGTGCTGAATTGCCACTCATGTCCTGTGTCAATTTTCGCGTGTCCTCTCGGCGTGATAGGTCAGTGTGCGTCAGTGGGCATCGTTCCTCTCAGCGTCATAGGCGGGATAGCTTTGGCAGGGCTCCTTGCAGGCCGGCTTCTGTGCGGATGGGCCTGCCCTTTCGGCTTTGTGCAGGAGCTTTTGTACAAGGTCCCCTATGTAAGGTTCTCGGTTCCGCGCTGGACCAGGTTCATCAAGTACGGTGTGTTCGTGGGGCTGGTGGTAGCTGTTCCTGTTTTTTGGGCGCCGGAATCACCCATCTATTTCTGCCGCCTGTGCCCGGTGGCAACCATTGAATCCGCCATACCCTGGGCGGTTATGAGAGGCTCCGCGGACGTGGTCTCCCTTTCCGTGCGTCTGGCCATATTGTTTGCGATCGTCATAATGGCCATGGGGCATCGGCGTTTCTTTTGCAAGGTAATTTGCCCTCTTGGCGCTTGTCTGTCGGTTTTCAACCGCTTTGCCGCGGTCTTCCCCGAACGGACATCCGACTGTATAGATTGCGGGACTTGCCACAAGGTCTGCCCAATGGAGACGCAACGCGGCACGGAGCAATTCGGCGTGTACGACAAACGCGCGGAAGAATGCATTTCCTGCCTGGAATGCCACAAAAAATGCCCGACTGAGGCCATACGCCTATGGGGCTAGAAGATATCCTCACACCGATTCGCAACCGAACGCGGAGCATAATCCACCGGCGGCAAGGGCCCAGATCCCCACTCTGATGCGCAGGGGGCTGAGGCTTGGTAGCCCGCCTTGCTCACTTCTACGGCAACGAATGGGCATCAAGGAGCGGGCCACACCGCGCCTTCAGGGCCGGTAGTGCGTCAAACTCGCATGGACAGGTCGATCACATGGCCGGAAGGATTGACCCACACCATGAAGCTGGAAGCTTTCTTCTTTTTGGCTCGAGTCTTTATTTCGTTTAATCGGGAGGGGGGAAGGTCCACAGGCGTGGTTTTGAGGAAGCGGTTAAGGTCACGAAGATTCGCAAAATATTGGATAGTCATGGAGTCAACTACTCCTCAGTTCTAAGATTTATGTCGCCGATTGAGCCGGCGGCGGGCCCGCGCACTTACGCGGTGTGGGAACCCCACGCGTGTTAGGAAACGCTGATCTCAGACGATTGCCTGGCGTCCGATTGGGTGGGGGGAATAAGGCGGTTCCGAAATATCTGAACTTTCTTTTATAGCACGGGGGCATCGCGAACGCAAGCCTTTTATGAAGAGCACCGAATTTCTCTTGACCCGCCGGACTCTATGTTTATAATAAGGGATTGGAATGAGACTAAGGCTCCCGCGCTCTTGAGCGGAACCGAAAGTCTCGTTCCGGACCAATTCTGACGAGCGTTTCCCCGTGAAAATGGCGATCCGGCCAGGAGACGCTTGGTAGAAGGGATTTGATACCTCCACGTAAGACCAACCTATTCGATATCACATATTCAATGAGCACCTGTTACCACTGATAACGGGTGCGGCCAATTGCTTTAGAACATATGGCTCGCGCTATGAGAGCCACCATAGACGCGTACAGGGGAGCGCCGCGGATAAATGCGTTTGCGGAATGATGCATATCCGCCCCAAAAGATGCGCTGAAGAATCCCCGTACAAGACCGTTCTGAAAGGAGAGCGACCGGAATGCCGGGAATCTATGTCAAGGAAGACGAACCTTTTGAAAATGCACTGAGAAGATTCAAGAAACAGGTACAAAAGTCCGGCGTGCTGACAGAGACAAAGAAGCGCCGTGCTTATGAAAAACCGAGCGTCAAAAAGAAGCGAAAGGCGATGGCGGCCAGAAAACGCCTGCTCAAAAAGCTGAGAAGAATGCGCAACAAATAAGATCGAGTTGCTCGCAAATCCGGGCGCGGAGGGTTTCATCTTTGAGGCCCTCCGCGTCTTACTAACTTTGAGATAAAATCGCTGCCCGTTTTAATGGATTGCCTCACGAACCAAGCGCTGCCGTCCTTTGGGGCGGCCTCCGCCGTCACTTCCTTACCCTGCTGATTCGACTGCAATACTAGCCAAAAAAACCGACCAATACTTACTGAGCCTAATCATACCTCTTTGACGGAAATTGGGCCGGAATTCCCATCGCCAGCAAACCTACATGTCCCGTGCCGAAAAACTAAGTCCGCGACATGAGTAACCACCCACACGTAGAGCACGCGGCTACCGTCATTCCGTCGAAAACCGGAATCCAGTCCCGCGGGAACGCGGTATGGACCCAGGCCTTCGCCCATAGGGGCTAACTTATGGCAAGTGTCCAAGATAGTGTCCGATTACGAAAAGCGCTCCTTGGAAATTGGTACGTCGCGGCCTCCGTGCCGGCACGTTTTTCATATACACATCAACCAGTTAGTCCCGGCGATGAAGAAACTGGCTCAAAACCAAAGATTTCAGCGCGCCGTCGGTAGGGGCGGTTCGTGAACCGCCTGAAATCAGGGCGCTTCTCGAAGCGCCCCTACAGGAGAACCTCTCCATTGTCGGGCTTTTGAGACAGTCTCTGAATCGCCGGGCTACCTTCGTCTCGTCCCTCTGGGACGAAGGAGATTAGGAACTAAAGTTGAAGCCCATGGCCCTCGCCAGGGTGACGTCCCAGGTTGGCCGGAGGGTCCTTGAAGGGTCTGAAAAATCTACCGGTGTTGTGGGTGTACACGCTGCCTTGCCACGCTAATCTGGTAATATCCAGATGTTATCCTTACACTACATTTATTACTTTAAATAATGTATATTACCATTTGTTTATTAAGGCTTTTTAGTTGACATCAATCGTTTAGGATGCTATTCCTGTCTCGTCATCCCGGCCCAACTCCTTCACAATCTGCCGGTATGCTCGGGACTAAGATTGAACTCCAGAACATCCACACGCTCTTTCGGCACCGGAAAACGCGAAGCACACGACTCATCCGCGTTCTACGCGAGAAAACTGTTCGCTCCTGTGGCCGATAGGGGGCAACCGCTCCCTTCCAGCGAAATACCTCCAGAGCACTTGGATCGAGTTTTCCAGCACTCCTCGGAGTACATGCCGGAGCTGCCGGACGACTCTGTGGCGCTAATGGTCACCTCACCGCCGTACAATGTGGGTAAGGACTACGACCTTGATTTGACGCTCGATGAATACCTCGAATTTCTCCACAAGGTCCTTGCCGAAACCTTCAGGGTGCTGCTGCCGGGTGGCAGGGTCGCTTTCAATGTGGCCAACCTGGGCCGGAAACCGTATGTCCCTATGAATGCTCACATTGCCAGGATGGCCTGCGATTTGGGCTTTCTCATGCGAGGCGAGATTATCTGGATAAAAGGCAAAGGCGCAGGCGGATCTTGCGCATGGGGCTCGTGGATGTCCGCGGGTAATCCGACCCTAAGGGACCTGCACGAGTATATCCTGATCTTCTCGAAGCAACGGTTCGATCGGCCGGACAAAGGACAATCGACCATTTCTCGTGACGAATTCATGTCCGCTACCACCAGCGTATGGCATATCCCCCCGGAGTCGGCTCGACGTGTGGGGCATCCTGCCCCGTTTCCAGTGGCCCTGGTGGAACGTCTCGTGCACCTTTACTCCTTCGAGGGTGATGTTGTGCTCGACCCGTTCATGGGAAGCGGCTCTACCGCGATTGCCGCGGTGAATTGCTGCCGCCGTTTTGTCGGGTACGAGATTGACCCTACCTACCTCTCCCTTTGCATGGAACGTCTAGCCGGCCTCACCGGCCGATTCCTTTCCGCTTGAATCGTCGTCTCTGCGGTCTCAGCGTTCTCTGCGGTTAAATTCCTGTCAATAACCTCCCCGGCCCCGCGTAACCTTACAGATGCCTCTCACAGCTTTCCGTGTTGACGAACGCCCCGAACTGGATTAATTTAGGAAGGTTCAAAAGCGATGAGGATTAGAAGGCCAATGAATGAATCTTACGAAATAGTCTGGCACGGCCGCGGAGGACAGGGCGCGGTCACAGCAGCCAAAATACTTACTGAGGCGGCCTATTACCAGGGCTTCAAGGGAGTAAGCGCCAAGCCGACTTACTTTTCAGAGCGACGAGGCGCCCCGGTAAGCGTTCACACCAGGATTTCCCGGGAGCCGGTCCGCACGTTTTCGAATGTGGTTTCACCCGACGTGGCCGTGGTGCTGGACGACAACCTGTTGGACATGGTCAATGTTACCGCTAACCTTAAAGAAGGCGGTTTTTTGATCATAAATTCCTCCCGGACGCCGCAGGAACTTGGGATTCAAGGTCCCTTTACAATAGCGGTCGCGGACGCGTTCCGTTCTTCCGAAACCGCGGGGCTCATTGTTGAAGGCAACGTCTTGATTTCCACGTCCATACTGGGCCCTTTTGCTGCGGCATTGGATCTGGTCTCCGTGGAGAACATTCGCCGAGCAATAGAGAAGAACTTCCAGGGCCGCGGACTCGAAAGGAACCTCCGGGCACTCGATCTGGCCTTTGAGGGCACTCGAATTTTCGAGCCGCAGCTTCCTCGGGCTTCTACGGGTGGGTAATTTTCCGGCCCTGCTTGTGGTCACTCATCGCTCAAAATCCTGTGGCCGGCTTGTAACGATGGTGAATCACGTATTCGATTCTCTGGCTCTATAGGTATGATCGCGAGGCTTCAATGACCGAAAAGATTGAAAAAACCACCGTCGCCGCGTCCCAACCCGCGGCAGGCGAAGCAGGGAGAACGGGCGATTGGCGATCTCAGACTCCCATCATCGACCAGGAAAAGTGTTCGCAAAAGGATTCATGTCTGCTCTGCTGGCTTTACTGCCCCGACGGGGTGATTACACGGGAATTCCCTCTTGAGATAGACCTGGAGTACTGCAAAGGGTGCGGGGTTTGTGCGGAAGAGTGTCCGCGCCAGGCCATCGAGATGGTCGAGGGAAGAAGCCCGGGCGGAAAAGAACGGAAAGAGTAAATTGCGGGGAGACCCTTTTTGTAAAAAGGGCCTCCCCGCACCCCTCTCCAAAAACTTCTTTATTCTGCTGGCTTGTCAGCCTCGGATGCCATCGGAAGCCGACAAGCGAGTAACAGAGGTTTTTTTTGAGGAGGGCACGGACGGGATGCGGGATCCCATCAAGATGAATTCATCGCAAAATGCCTTCGTATTAGCATGTCCGAGGATTTCTCATGAATAATGTCAGAATCATTACGGCCAATACTGCTGCGGCAATTGCCGCAGCCCTGTGCCGCGTGCAGGTGATAGCTGCCTACCCGATTACACCGCAGACGCCGGTCACAGAAGAGTTGGCCGAAATGGTGGAAAAGGGAGAACTCAAAGCGGAGTACCTGACCGTAGAAAGTGAGCATTCAGCGATGGCCTCCGTCATCGCGGCGTCACAAGTGGGGGCCAGAGTTTTCACCGCAACGAGTGCCAATGGTCTTCTGTACATGCACGAAATGCTTCACTGGGCAGCGGGAAGCCGTGTCCCGGTGGTCATGGCCTGCGTTAACCGGGGAGTCGGGGCTCCGTGGACGATCCTGAACGATCAGCAAGACTCGATATCTCAGCGGGACACCGGTTGGATTCAGCTATACTGCCGGAACAGCCAGGAGGTCCTGGATACCCTTGTCCAGGCTTTCAGGATAGCAGAGCGATCGCTTCTACCTGTTATGGTTTGCTACGACGGATTCGTTCTTTCACATGCGAGCACCCCGGTAGAGATACCTTCACAGGAAGAAGTGGATCGACTGCTGCCGCCCTACTCGACAGCTATGGGAATCTCGGAGGGGGACTTCATGAACCTCAATCCCCTGATATTGAGCGAACCGCGCCAGGACTCGGAAGGCCATCTGAAACCGGGATACATGGACCTGCGATATCGCTTGCAGGAGGATTTGCTTGCCGCCATGGAGACAATACAAGCCACGGACAGGGAATTCGAGTCGATCGTGGGCCGGGGATGGGGAGGCCTCATCTGGGAGTACCGTATGGATGACGCGGAACACGCTTTGGTCAGCATGGGCTCGCTGGCCTCGGAGTCCACGCTCGCCGCGGACGAGATGAGGAAACAAGGCCTGAGAACCGGCGTTGTGGGAGTGAGAGCGTATCGGCCTTTCCCATCTGAGGCCTTGGCGAGAGCACTCTCCGGAGTGGCGACGGCAACGGTCTTTGAGAAGGATGTGAGCTACGGTTACAGCGGTGCGCTCGCAACGGACCTGAAGGCGACCCTGTTCGACAAAGGTCTGCGTCCCCGGTTCCACAGCTACGTTGCAGGACTGGGCGGACGCGACGTCAGACCCGAACAGTTGGTCCAAGCGGCAATGGAGATTATTACGGGGACTCCGGGACGGGGTTGGATAGACGTTCATGGGTGAGAGCGCCCGTCTCTCTTCCAGCTTTTGTATAAGGATGAGTGAATCAATGGCCACCAAGGCAGTCAGAGAACTACCCAGAGAAGAATTCATTATGCCGGGCACACGTTCCTGCGCGGCTTGCGGATTGATGTTGACTTATCGCCACGCATTGAAAGCTCTGAACCACAAGAAGACGATCGTCGCTGTCCCGGCGAGCTGCATGACGGTCCTCCACGGGGTCTATCCCATTACTCCCGTAAAGGTCATCTGCATAAACAACCCATTTGCGGCCACGGGGGCCTCGGCCTCCGGACTGGTTGCCGGTTTGAGGGCCGTAGGTAAAGAGGACTACACCGTTGTGGCATTCGCGGGAGACGGCGGAACGTACGATATCGGCATACAGGCACTTTCGGGGGCCTTCGAGCGCGGCACTAATTTCATCTACGTCTGTTACGACAACGAAGGGTACATGAATACCGGAACGCAGCGCTCCAGCGCCAGCCCGACAGGGGCCATCACCTCCACCACGCCGATATTGGCCAAGCTACAGCAGAAGAAGGACATGATTGGAATCGTGGAGGCTCACGGCATTCCCTATGTTGCCACAGCGTCGCCTGCATTTCCTCTGGACCTGTACGACAAGTTCCGTGCGGCCAAAGACATTACCGGCTCGCGTTACATAGAAGTCCACGCACCCTGCCCTCCCGGCTGGGGATTCCCGAACAAGGACCTCATCAAAATGGGAAAACTCGCGGTAGAGACAGGCATTCACGTCCTATTCGAGATCAGGGATGGCAATTTCAAGCTCACCTCCCGATCGTTGGCTTTAGCTGAGAAGGGCAGGAAGAAAACAGTCGCTGATTACGTCAAAGGCCAGACACGTTTCAAAAAGATCTCGGGCGAACAAATCCGGGCGCTTCAGGAATGGACTGACCGGCGCTGGGAAGAATTCCTCGTGCGGCACGAGAAACGCCGATAACAATCGGGGGAAGCCTCTTCACAAAGGGCTTCACCTCGCAAGTTCTCTTTCCACAACAGCCGCGCACTGGCGGGCCATCATCAGTTCCTCGAAGGTTCTTGCTACAAGGATCTTCACCTTCGATGACGCGGCGGAGATATCCGTCACAAGATTCTGGGCCTCGGTCGTCGCTCTGAGGTTCGCCTCCTCGTCTATCACGAATCCAAGGCCCGCAGCTCCTTCGAGAGACTTCGACCTCACGGTGGGGCTGTTCAGGCCGATTCCCCCGGTAAATATCAGCACATCGCACCCGCCGAGAACCATGAGCATTGCTCCGATGTATCTCTTCACCTTGTAGCAGAAGGCGTTAAGCGCCAAGGAAGCCCGAGGGTTTCCCCGAGCCGCGGCGGCCTCCACCTCGCGCATGTCCCGGCTGACACCGCTTATGCCCAGCAGCCCGGAGTCCTTGAATAGCATATCGGTCATCCGGCCGGGCGAGAGAGAATCCTCCTGCATGATGACCGGCAGAAGGCCCGGATCAACGTCACCCGAGCGCGTTCCCATCATCAACCCTTCTACCGCGGTCATCCCGAGACTCGTATCTATTGATCTGCCGCGGTCTATCGCGCAGACGCTCGCTCCGTTCCCCAGGTGGCAACTGATTATTCGTAATTCTTCTATAGGCTGCCCGAGAAACTCCGCGGCTTTGCCCGAGACATACGCGTGGGAATTGCCATGAAAGCCCGTCCGGCGGTATCCTTTCTCAAAATACCTGTAAGGAAGCCCATAAATCGCGGCCTCATCGGGAATACTCCAGTGAAACCAGGTGTCAAAAACCGCGCAATGGATCGCTTTGGGCATTCGAGCATGGCACTCTTCGATCTCCCGGATCATGGCGGGATGATGAAGAGGAATCATCGGGGTCATTCGCGTGATCTCGGCAATCACGTCGGGAGTGATGCGCACCGCGTCTCTATATTTCCCGCCGTGCCCCACCCTGTGAGCTACAGCGGAAAGCTCGTCGAGAGGTCCCACCGGACCCGCGGACGCAAGAGTCTTCAGCATTTCGTCCAGTGCGGCCCCTTGATCTGCAATTTCCTTTTCTTCTGTGGTAGTTTCTCGGGCTGCTTCGCTGAAAGAATGGCTCGCATTTCCAAGACCGATCCGATCTATGGTTCCGGAAAAAAGAACGCTTTCATCGTTCATTTCAAAAAGCGTGTATTTCAACGATGAGCTGCCACTGTTAATAACGAGTATTTTCAAAATTATCCCTCGCCGGCGTTTTCATTCACTTGCTCATATGAGACTGTGACTGTAAATAACTATATGATACTAGCCCTACAGGCAATGCGAGACATTCACAGCACCATGAGAATTGACATCAACATAACCAAGAGAATCGAAGGCATTCGGCAGGCATTGATCGAATCCGATTACTTTTCCTCCGCTTTCTTCACGAATAGCGAGAACGCGGCCCCATCGACCCACAAGGTCGGGACAAAAGTGGCCGAATATATGAGCGCCGGGAAAAAGGCTCAGGAACAATTGGCTAAAGCCTCGACCTTTATCCACAGGCACGTTATCAACCAGATCCTGGACATCGAACGTCACAGCCACGAGCCGGAGGTATTCGAGGAACTCCGGTCCCTGATGGAGGGTCTGCTGGTCGCGTCGGAGCCGTTCAAGGGCGAACGAGCCTTTATTCAGGTTTATGGCGAAATCCTCTCAGTTTATATTCTGACGATCTACCGGTGTGGCGCCCCCGGACGTGAAAGCCCGATCATTCAAATGATCCTGCGGAACATTTCGAGACGCAAGGCCATCGAAACAGACCAGACGAGGCTTCAAGCGTCTTTTGGTCATCTGCAGGACACCGTTACCATAGCTCTGATTTCCAAGCGATACGCCGTGTATGTTCTGGCAACTCGAGGGTTCAGAGTTCTATTTCGCAGCGAGATCGAGTTCCGCACGTTCGGCACTTCCCCGGAAGCCTTGGCTTTGCAGATAACCAACCAGCTCCTTAAGCACGGCATAAAACTCTCGGACGTTACCGACGTGGTATGCGGCGGCGGAGACCTGGGAACGGTCCCGGACGGCATCTACGTCCTCACGGAGCAGGTTCGAGACGAGTCATGGAAAAGACTCCACAACAGCTCGTTGAACCGTGGAGCCCTGGTGGGCTGGGAACTTAAAGAACTCCTCAGACGCCAGGGCGATCAGGAAAGGGTGAACGCCTCGGTTTGTAGTCCCCTGTCATTTTCCACGCTAAGAACACATGACATGTATTCCTTGTTCAGGGCCGACTCCAGGGAACTGAGGCAGAGCCTCAGAGGCTATGTGAAGGTCACTCCGCTGAAGTCCATAGCCGCCCTACTGTCCGAGATTCAGCGGATCAACCCGGAACAACTCAATCTTCTTGTGATGTCTCTGGACGAGCTTTTCGCGTCGGTGGTCAGGAAGACAGGACCACAGATCATCAGAGAATTGGCCGCTCAGGACGCAAACCGGTCTCTAATCGAATTTGATTTCGGTAAGATAGTGGATTCCCTCAAGCAGGAGAATTTCACCATACCACCGAGTTTCCGTCTGGCCTCGCGCGAAATTGGCACCGGCGTGAAAGAAATCTGCGAACTACTGATGATTGTGCATTCCGGCAAGATCTCTTCCCACCTGTCCAACGCCATGATGACCGTAGTAGACACGTACGCCAAGCAGGTGGCAATGATCCTGGAAATGGCTTCCGCGGGCAAGCCGGCCGAGCGGCCCCATTTTATAGTGATTACCAGCATGATGGCCCTTGATCCGTATTTTCAGGAGCTGTTCCTCAAGATTCGGGAAATGATAGATAACCCGTTCACGCCCATGATGTGCCTCGATTCCCTGGAACACGAATATTTGATCGCGAACCACCTGTTCGAGATGTACGTCAACCCTGCACAAGGAGACAGGCGGCTTCACTACACAGTAGAGACTCGCAGCATGAAACATGCGATCCAGGTCCTGGGCTCGACGGTTGCCGGCCTGGAGCAATTCTCGTTTTCCACTCTGCTGGATGAAGTTAAGGACTCAATAGCTAGCGGAAGGTTCAGCCCTGTCAATCTTGTCCTCGTGGGCGCTGACAACGAAGACGCGCTTGTAGCGGTATCAAACGCCAAGGACTACGGCCTGCTGGACAAAGTCGCACTAATTGGGGACCCACGCGAGATCGCTGAAGCAGTGGACCGTTCCAAGGTCGCTCTTTCCCCGAACCTGAATGCCTCCGTGCAAATCATACCTATCGATCCGCTTGCCGTGGATTACGAGAGCAAAAAGCGCTCCATGGCGGATGTGTTTCGGAAATTCCTCCAAGAGAATTCCGACCATATAGTGATGAAGGGGAGCTTGGACACCGCGGGCATATTACGCGAAGCCTTGTCTATCTATAAATCCGATCCGGCCGATTCGGCCTCCGGCAAGGCCCCGGTAAGAAGGCTCGCATCCCATACCGCTCTGTTCGTGCTCCCGGACGGACGTTTTTTAGCCCTGTCGGACGCCGCTGTGAATCCGGGATTCAGGAACGCGGATGCCTTGCTCCATGCGATCGAAAACCAGATAGACGTGGTCAGAAAAGTCGTGGATGCAAGGCAGGTGCTGAAAGTGGCCATAATAACAGCTGTGGAGAAAGAGACAGCGGCCATTCCCTCGACTTTACTCGCCGCCCAGACGGAACAGAGGTCCGGCGATCTGGAAGGTCGATACGGCCCCCTCATCGTTGAAGGGCCGCTATCCTTTGACCTGGCGACGGTCCCCGAAGTCGCGGAAGAAAAGCACTATTCCGGCCGAATTATGGGCGACGCGAACTGCCTTGTGGGAACGGACATCAACACCGCGAATGTGCTGTACAAGATGCTCTCCAAGACCATGGGGAGCTTAGGGCTCATGGTGGACAACGGCGGGATAATCACCGCGGGCCCGGGCACGGTTCCCATTGTCCTGACATCAAGAGGCGATACGGCCCAGACCAAGTTCAACTCAATTCTCCTGGCCCTGGCCTATGCGTCGCGGAGTCAGGCGGAGAACCGCCAGGCTGTGCACGACCAGGACCCGTCGCTCGACGAAGGAAAGTTGTAGTGGATGTAGCAACACCTTGTGGCCTGGTTCGTACAGTGCTCGACACGCAGTGCTTGAGCGAAGTTCGCAGCGCAAAGCGATTACATCTGTTTATCAGGAGGGCTAAATGGACGACAAAAGGAAACAGGTCTTGGACAGGTACGCGGAACGGGTCGGGTACGGACCGGCGGATTTGAATCATTTCGAGAAGGATGACCCGCGTGCGAGGCATATCGAACGGCTTTCGCAGGCCGCGGCCAACTACTCGATCCTGGCGGAAGTCGTGGGATCGAGCCACTGCAATTCGGGTCACAGACAAGGGGATAGATTCGTCTTGGATGTGGACGGCAATTTCATCAACAAACTCTGTCCCAAAAGGATGTGCATTTACCTCATATCGCAACTGGTGGTCCCTGTGGCCCTGATTAACGAACGCCTCAGCGAAGGCCTTGATCCCAATCAGTTCCACTTCATGCGTAACGTGCGATGCCCCGACTCCGGGGTGGAATGCTCCGGGTACGGACAGGTGACGATGAAGGTAAGCGTCGTGCCCAGACCATGACGCGAACCTGATCCGTTGAGGGTACAAGTGGGCTCGCCTTGGCCGCGGTAGTGGGCTTGGACATTGAAGGATTGAGGTACAACGAAGATTCCTCTGATGCCGTAAGGCGTTGAGTGGTCACGGATGAGCCTGGCGGCACATCCGTGGCACCAAGAAGGGAACTCGAATGCGCACTGAGATATGGGGGGTTAATATTTTTTGTGAATTGAGGTGTTTTCGGTTGACTTATTTTTTCGGCAAGCCATAATAAGAAGTTAAACACCGACGGCGGGGCGTCCTGCCCCGGCTGACTATCCCACGGAGGAATACAATGCAGTGCATAACCTTGAAACAGGGCGTAGAGTGCGCATTCATGACAAATAAAGGGTGCAATTTCAACGGCGGCCGTTGCCATGCGGTCGTCGACCAGTGCGAGGGTTGTTCCCGCACCTTGACCGCGACAGAAGGTATCTTCTGCACGGTCGCCCCAGCACCCGCCACAAAGTGGGCACGCGGAAAATGCAATTTCGCCACCCACCTGGAACGCAAAGTCGTCGAACAGAACCTAAAAATCAATCCGCTCAAGGCGTCAAAGCGAGCAGCTTCCGGCAAGTGACAAGGGCCGTCAACGGCAAGCTACGTTTTTTTGCCCGTAAGCATACCAATTGACCCTGAACCGGCAAGCCGCGTCGACCTCGCGGCCCAACGGAATTAGTCCGCCCACTCGCCAACGGAATTGCTGTGCGGTCGGAATATTCAGGGCAAACTTACTCTCTATAAGGATTCTCCAAAGGTTTCCCGAATGGGGTCGCACTGCCGGACAAGCCAGTCCCGCGTTGGCCGGACACCCGGAAGTGAACCCGTGATTTCTGGCGGCTATTGCAGTGATCCCATTTCCCGTGCCGGCTTCACAAGAGCTCTATATTAATGGCCTGTAGGCTTACGCAGCAGCGGAAGCCTACAGGCCATTATGATATAGAAGTTTTTGGAGAGGGGTGCGGGGAGGAACCTTTTTACAAAAAGGTTCTCCCTGCCATCTTTCTCACAGTATGTAGCGGCTCAAGTCTTGGCTTTTGACTATGTCTTGGAGCTTTTCCCGAACCATTTGCGCTGTCACGGTAACGCTGACACCATTCATGTCCGGGGCTTCGAACGACACTTCCTCAAGCAGCTTTTCCATTATGGTGTGCAGACGTCTGGCGCCGATGTTTTCCGCGCGGTCGTTTACCTCCTCGGCTAAGCTGGCTATCTCCTGGACCGCGTCCTCCTGAAAGTCCAAGGCGACTCCTTCGGTCTTGAGGAGTTCCTGATACTGCCTTACAAGAGCGTTCTTCGGTTCGGTGAGAATGCGAACGAAGTCTTCTCGTGTCAGAGCGGACAGTTCCGCGCGCAGGGGAAATCGACCCTGAATTTCCGGGATCAAGTCCGACGGCTTGGAAACGTGGAACGCACCGGCTGCTATGAAAAGTATATGATCCGTCCGCACCACCCCATGTTTTGTGTTCACGGTGGAGCCCTCTATTATGGGCAACAGGTCCCGCTGGACACCCTCACGGGAGATGTCCGGCCCGTGCATGGACGAGTGTGATCCCGCAACCTTATCCAACTCGTCGATGAACACGATCCCGGTTTGCTCCACCCTCTCCTTGGCCATTTTGGTAACTTTTTCCGTGTCGATAAGCCTGCTCAGCTCCTCCTGGACCAGCATCTGGAGCGCTTCGGGCACTTTCACTCTCCGGCGCTTGGTCTTCGACGGGAATATGTTGGAGAACATGTCCTTGAGATTAATATCCATCTCCTCCATGCCCGCAGGTGAAAAAACCTCGACAACCGGGATAGCGCTGGTCTGAGTTTCGATCTCCACTTCTCGGTCGTTGAGCCTGCCGTTTCGGATCATCTTTCTGAATTTCTCGCGGGTGCGTTGGGCAACCTCCAGGTCTTCGCTTTGCTCCTGTTGGGCCGGAGCCAATTGAGCCCTTCGAGGTTTTCGGACGGACCTTACGGGCAGGAGTATGTCGAGCAGCCTGTCCTCGGCCAGTTCTTCGGCTTTGGGGCGGAGCATTTCATACTCTTCCTCTTTGACCAGGGTAATCCCTATTTCCACCAGGTCCCTGATCATGGATTCGACATCTCGCCCCACATAACCGACCTCTGTAAATTTGGAAGCCTCAACCTTTAGGAAGGGTGACTGCGCCAGTTTTGCCAACCTGCGAGCAATCTCGGTCTTGCCGACACCGGTGGGTCCAATCATGATTATGTTTTTGGGTGCTATTTCTTCGCGCAGCTCTTCCGGGACCTGTGTGCGTCGCCAGCGGTTCCGGAGGGCTATCGCCACCATCCTTTTGGCCGTATGCTGTCCTATGATGTATTTGTCCAGTTCGGCAACTATGTTTCGAGGCGTGAAAGTATCCATTTTTCCTCTTGTCTAAAGTTCTTCCATCACTATTTTTTCATTTGTATATACGCATATTTCCGCGGCAATGGCCATGGCCACACGCGCTATCTCAACCGGCGGAAGGTCCGTGTGCTGGACCAGCGCCCGAGCAGCGGCCAGCGCGAAATTTCCGCCGGAACCGATGGCTATGATCCCGTCGTCCGGCTCTACCACGTCTCCGGTGCCGGACAAGAGCAGGGTCTTCTCTGCATCGGCCACAATGAGCAGCGCCTCCAGGCGTCTCAGCATCCGGTCCGTTCGCCACTCTTTAGCGAGTTCCACCGCTGCCCGCGTAAGGTTATTGGCGTATTTTTCGAGCATCTGTTCGAATTTTTCCAACAGCGTCAAAGCATCGGCAGTGGAGCCGGCAAATCCCGCAAGGACACCGTCGCCTTTCCCCAGACGACGCACTTTCCGCGCGGAGTGTTTTACCACGGTTTCGCCGAGAGATACTTGCCCATCGCCGGCCATCACAACCGTGTTTCCGCGACGGACGCACAAGATGGTCGTGCCGCGAATTTGCTGTTTGCTCATTATGTATTGTCCTCAACCGCTGGATGAGAGTTTCAGGCTTCCCCCGGGTACCGGGACGCCTTTTGAAAATCTAGGTTAGACGGTCACCATCTGCACAAGCAGGGCATCCCGAGTCCGGGCTGCCTTTTCTCCCATAACCCGAAGTTTGTCTTTATTTCTCTTTCTTCACTGAACCGCTGCGGGGGTGCGCTTTGTCGTAAACCTCCATCAACCGTCCCAGATCCACTTTTGTGTAACGCTGCGTGGTGGACAGACTCGCGTGGCCCATTAATTCCTGGATTGAACGCAAATCCGCGCCGGCATTAAGCAGATGTGTAGCAAACGAATGGCGAAAAGTATGCGGTGAAGCATCTCTTGCCAGACATGCCGAGTTCAGGGACACCTTGAGTATACGTCTAATGCTACGTGAAGACAACGGTCCTCCGCGGGAATTAAGAAACAAAGCGCGATCGGTGGTAAGAATACAGCTTTTTTTCTCCAACACCGCGCGACACGGTAAGTAATCCTGGACAGCAGCCACGGCACGAGATCCCACCGGCACGTATCGCTCTTTGTTCCCCTTTCCTATTACGCGAACCCATCCGTTGCTTAAATCCAAATCTTGGACCCTCAGCGACGTCAGTTCTCCGACGCGCAGACCGGAGGAATAAAGAAGCTCAAATATGGCAAGGTCCCGCTTCGCCATGTCAGAATTGCGGGAGAAAAAACGATCGACATCATCGACGCTCAAGGCCTTGGGCAAGGGTTTTTCGCGCTTCGGCGCGCGGATGCCGACCGCGGGGTTCTTGGGCACGATACCTTCTCGCACGAGAAATCGGAAGAACGTCCTCACTCCGGCGAGCTTCCGTCCAAGGCTGACCTTCTTGATCTTGCCGAAGCGAGCTGCCAGGAATCCTCTGATGTGAAAAGTGTCGATACTTTCCACATGTGAAAGTTCCCGGCCATGACAGGAAGCCAGATAGGCCTTGAAATCCTCGAGATCGGCCGTGTAAGCGCGAACGGTTTCCTTGGAGCGGAGTTTCTCAGTTTCCAGATGCCGAATGAACAGCGTCGTTGCTTCAACAAAGTTCACGATTCACTCCTTAGCTATGAACCGCTTCTCAATCCGCCTACGACCGGGCTCAAAGCTATCCAAATAAATACCATAAATAATAGCATATTAGTACAATTATATGATGTAAAGATTGATTTTGTCATGCGGCGAACCGAGGTGATCTATGACTGACACCGCCCCTGTAGCACTTTCTAGCCCCTCAACGTGACCAGATCTATCAATTTTCTCAACTCCCGCAGGTCCTTATCGGAAATCCCGGTGATTTCGAATCCGCCTCCACACGGATCATCCGGCCCGTCTGGCTTGAACCACTTGCAGCGGGCCTGGAATTCGAAAGGGGCTATTTCGCCGAACAAATCACCGAGGACGACAAACTTCTGCGTGGAATCGACTGCGGATTCGATCCCTTCCAGTCCCACTCCCTGTTCGGTGACGTCCCGGAGTCGGCCCTGAATTTCCGGATGGCCGTCTTCGTACACCGCGACGTCGAAATCAAGGTAATACCGCTGGAGTCCGCGTATGATATCTTCCACAACCGTAGCCTGTAATGACGAGGCGTTAAGGTGGTGCTGTTCAATGGCCCTGGCATCCAAGAGCTTCTTGCACACGTATTCCAGCATCTTTGGCGAGAGATGGTATTTTGCCATGAGGTCGTCTTTGCTCATCCCCGACTGAATGTCGCCTACCATCGCCTTTGCGTTGATTGTTCGCTTGGATCGAGGAGAACCAGGTCCATTCTCTCTCCTCAGAAGCCCTGCTTCGACCAATTTCTGGATGACCTCCTCCAGCTCCAAGGAGGACAGTCGGTATTTTTCCATTATCGCGCTGTCCTCCATGCCCAATCGGACGTCATTGAGGATTTCGCGTATCATTTCGTCTTGGTGAGGCATCTGGAAACCTTCCTGTGCATGAATTGGGGGATTATATCATTTCTTCACATCAAAGGCGGAGGTGTCCGCGAAATAACCAACAACGTTGACGGTGCCTATTTGGACTTTAGTCCGGGGGTCGATGAGGTGAAACGGTCTTCTGCAAACTCTTCGCGCAGGTGAATAGTCGCTTGTTCCGTCAAATAATGGTTGCCATAAAGGCGGCCAGTCTGATACCCTTACAGCGTTCAATTCATCGCCTCGTCGTATCACCTCCAAGATCGATGAGTGCAAGCCCACCGGTCTTGCCGGGGGCTTTTCTTTTTTGGGGGTCGGGAGGTCGCACCGCAGCGACGGCGTACGTGCCTGAGCAAGGCATTATGCGATGTCTCGAGACCTTTTCCCCGGCTCTCTGCGAACCGTGCAGTGAACTGAGCTTCCGCAACCTCCCCGCGTAACTTAACGGACACCATAAGGCCCGCCAACTGCTTGACAGGTGACCTGCTGTATGGTCTGATTCTACTGAATTTCACTCAAGGAACGGATCCGGACTAGCCATCGAGCCTAAAATCCTTTCCGGGAGCAAGGAGTGGGACTTCAATGGTGCACGGCGCTTTGGAAATCGGCGATTTTGTCAAGAGTGTCTTGGACGCGATGCCCTCGCCTATATTCATCGTTGACGACGATCTCAGGATAATGGCAGCGAACGAGTCAGCCGCCCGGATGTTGTCCGATGACCCGGCACTGGTGATTCGTACCCGAGCAGGCGAGGTCCTGGGTTGCGTCCACTCCACGGATTCTATTGAAGGTTGTGGCAGAGCGGAAAAGTGCCGGGAGTGCATAGTCAGGAATTCGGTGCACCTCTCTCTGAACGGTCGCCAAGTGATTCGGAACAGGGCTACTATGGAACGGGTGACAGCCGACGGCGTGTCAATCATTCATCTCCTGGTCACAGCAGCGCCTTTGGACTATCAAGGTGAAAAACTCGTGGTACTTGTGCTTGAAGATATTAGTGAACTAACGGAACTCAGGGCGATTCTCCCCATCTGCTCAAACTGCAAAAAAATCCGAAATGAAGATGAGTATTGGGAGAATGTGGAGAACTACTTGAAGGAGCATCTGGACGTGGATCTCAGCCACGGGCTCTGTCCCGATTGTGCTCGGAAATTGTACACGGATTTGTTCAAACCCAGATAGCCTGGGCAGACTGTTGGGTCAGCCACATGACCCGGTTTGATCACACACCTGCGGCATCGTCGAAATTCACCCGAGTGTCAGAAATCGAATCAATTCTCGTAGGCGCTTCAAGTCTTCCTTTGATATCTTGGTTATCTGAAAGCCGCCGGCCCATTCTTCGGGTGTCTTTCCGGCCTCGGCCCACATGCATTCAGCTTCGAACCAAATATGGTCTGCATCGAGAAATCCCCGACACGGGATCACCAGCCCTTTGACCTCGCCGATCCTGGATTCAAGGCCGATGATCCCGAGGCCTCGTTCCGTAATGTCGCGCAGTTTCCCTTTTTTTTGCGGCTTTTCAGATTCATAGATGGGGACCGCAACCGTCAACAAATGTCTCGGGCACGACCGCACGTCATCAATGATTACCGTGTCGCTTCCGGAACGACATTGGCCATAGACTTCTTCCACCGTCATGATCCTGCTGTTGACCAGCTTCTCGAAAGCGCTTGCCAGTCCCTTTGCCGAAAGACCGTATTTTTCCATTAGTTCCGCGTCCGTCATGCCGCCGCGAATGTCAATGACAATGTCTCTGGCTTGAATAGTTTTCTTGGGTGACATTGAGCTTATATTCCGATGACAACTTGATTTCGGCGGGACTTGAGCCCTGTTTCACATTTTAGCTTATTTCCGGCAGCATACCAATAGAGTCGCGCAGGCTGTCCTTGGGAAAGGGACGATAGTAAAGATTTCCATTGACCGAAGCAGAATGGAGGAGTTACGTTTGGAAAACCGGGACACAATTGGGTTATTTAACTACAACTGTTTTGCACAATCATTCTTGCAGGGGGTCGCCGATGAAGAGACTGTTTCTTGTTTCTTTGAGTTTGTGCCTTGCGGTAACTCTTCTCAGTCCAGCTCAGGGGGACGACAAACCGATCAAACTGGGAGCGATGTTCATAAGCTCCGGTCCGCTCGGAGGTTATGGCATTAATGCCCAGCGCGCCATAGATATGGCTGCAGAAGAGATCAATGGGACAGGTGGAGTTCTGGGTAGGAAGCTTGTGGCATTATTCGGAGACACTAGATTGAAACCGGAGGTTGCGGGGGAACTCGCTGAGAAATTCATCGGCGAGGAGAAAGTGGACTTTCTTATGGGACCGACCTCCAGCGCCGTAGCGCTGTCTCTGTCAGAAATTGCCCGAAAGCACAAGAAGATCCTCATTGTGACGCAAGCCGCCACCGACACCGTGACGGGAGCCAAGTTCAATCCTTACCTTTTTAGTACCCTAAGCAACGTAATGATGCATTCCCGCGCAGGCGCGTATTACATGGCTTCAAAACCCTTCAAGAAGTGGATGTGCATCGGACCCGACTACAACTATGGCCACGAATCCTGGCGTCTGTTCAGGGAAAAACTCCAGGAGCTAAAACCTGAGGTAGAAATCGTGGGCGAGACGTTTCCAAAGCTGATGGCCAAGGATTACTCCGCGCACATAGAACAGATCATCAAAGCAAAGCCGGATGCCGTCTGGTGCCCCTTGTGGGGTCAAGACGCGGTGGACTTCATCAAGCAGGCCAAGCAAGCCAAGCTGTTCGAGGGGATCAAGTTCGCCTTTCCTGTGGGGGCAGCTCTGGAGACGCTAGTCCCGCTTGGCAAAGAGACCCCGGCCGGACTGTTCATGGCGTCACGGTATTTTTTCACAACTCCCGACTCTGAGGAGAACCGGGCATTCGTAAAGAAATACCACGAGAAATATAAAGAGTACCCTGACTACATGGCTGAAGAGACTTACGCAGGAGTGTACTTTATTAAGGCAGCCGTGGAGCGTGCGGGGACCACGGATCCTGAGGCGATAATCAAGGCAGTTGAAACAGAGCCCCTCGCCTGGCTGACCCCGGAGGGCTGGAAGATCATGCGGCCACATGACCATCAGGTGGTAGAAGACGTTGTGTGGGGTGAAACCATGTTCAATGAAAAGTACGGCTTCGCTGTGCTCACGAATATCCAGTCCATACAGGGCGAACAGATATGCCGCACCCCTGAAGAACTCAAGAAGGTGAACAGAAATCCGTGACCGACCGACATGTGCCACCCAACGCGACCGCGGGGGGGACCGGCGACACGCCGGTCCCGCCGAGAAGATCATATTGGTCATCAATGAGAAAAACTTAGAAGCGGTTTCAAAACCTCGCAGCGAAAAGGATACCTCGGACTTGCCTACAGCACACCATTGTCGCGTTTGGTGACAATGGCGCAAAGTCATGGGAGTTTTTGGGGAGGGGTCCTGGGCCACTCGGCGTGGGGCCACATCTACCTTCGATCAACTCCTCAATCTGTGGAGGCCTCAGCGGCACAAAGGCGGGTTATCGCCCTGCGCGCAGCAGTTTTTGCAAAAAGGGCCTCCCCCGGAAGCTCGTCCTTACACGGAGGCAGCCAATGCTCATTTCATCGGAAGAGTGGGTACAAAGACAGCTCAGGCTGAAAAAGAACATCTACATGGGAGGCGAGCTGGTCGGCAGGGATCATCCTCTCATCGTGCCGGGAAGAAACGTCATAGCCATGACGTACGACATGGCTATGAATCCCAAGTACAAGGGTATTTGCACAGCAACTTCCCACCTGGACGGCAGTGAAATCAACCGCTGGTGCAATCTGCACTTGACCGTTGAGGATCTGCTCACAAAACAGAAATCCACCAGGTGCGGCATTCACAACTGCGGGTTCTGCATGCAACGATGCATGGGCAACGACGGACTCAATGCGCTTTGCATAGTCACTAAAGAGCTGGACGAAAAATATAACTCCGATTACCACCAAAGGTATCAGGAGTATCTCAGGTACTTTCAAAAGAACGATATCACCTCGGCCCTCGCTCAGACCGACCCTAAAGGCGACCGCACAAAGAGGCCAGCGGATCAGGACGATCCGGACATGTACCTCAGGGTCGTGGAGAAAAACAAGGACGGGATAGTGGTGAAGGGCGCAAAGCTTCATATCACCATGGGCGTCTATTCGGACGAAGTTATTGTGCTCCCCACGAGAACGATGAGAGAAGAAGAAAAGGACTACGCTGTCGCATTCGCTGTCCCGGCCGATATTGACGGCCTCTATTTCCTCAACCGAGCTTCCGCTCCGAGGTCCCGAAAACGCTTCACCGCTCCCATGACGCAATACGGCAGCTCCGACGCTCTCACCGTTTTCGATAATGTGTTCGTGCCCTGGGAGCGAGTCTTCATGTGCGGAGAGTATGCCGAGGCAGGCCGTCTGGCGCTCCTTTTCGCCAACTATCACAGGCATGCGTACTGCGGGTGCAAACCTGGAGTGACGGACGTAATCATGGGATTCACCGAGCTTGTCGCGGAGTACAGCGGAATCGAAAAAGCCCAGCACGTGAGGCACGAGCTTGCAGACCTAATCGCTGTCGCGGAGTTGATTTATGCCGCTGGGATAGCAAGCTCGGTCAATGCCACGAAGTCATCGTCCGGTGTGATGATTCCCGATCCGATTTATTCCAACGTCGGGAGAAGACTCGCGGGTGAAAATATTTATCACGAACACAATGTCCTTGTTGCCATTGCTGGCGGCCTCCCGGCCACCCTTCCCTTTGAAGACGAATTCATCAACGAGGAGACCGCGCCCTTTCTCAGGAAATACCTGAGCAGAAAGAAGGGGATTTCTTCGGAAGACATTCATCGCTGCTTCAGGAGCATTAGTGACCTGACGTGCTCGGGGTTCGGCGCGGTCTGGCAGATCGGAGGCGTCCACGGAGGAGGCTCGCCTATCATGGAAACCATCGCGATATTGTCAAACTACAACCTGAAGGAGAAGGCGGAAATTGCCAAATATCTGGCAGGCATAGAGCGATCGGGAGAGGATGGGTCGGAGATCTTCAACGGCGAAAAGAAAAACCTGGAAAGATTCAAGGAACACCTACGGATTTATCGAGATGTGTAGGGACGCTTGACACACAGACAAGAAGGTCATTCACCGCAGAGGACGCTGAGGGCGCAGAGAAGAGATATTTTTGCACGCGTGCGTGCGAAAATATACTCCGCGATCTCTGCGATCTCTGCGGTGAAACAATATTCCGGCACACCGCCGCACAATTCAGGATGTAACCTCTCCGTCGATAGGAGACCAAACAAAGGTATTCTAGAGGAAGGGGGATAAAAAGATGCGTTTGCAAATGAAGTTCTTCGTGGTTGGGATGATCTGCCTGGCCTTCACCTGTCCGGCATTTGCTGCGGATGTCCCGGGAGTGACCGACAAAGAGGTTGTGCTGGGCGTGACAACTCCCTTGTCAGGACCTGCGGCGCTCTGGGGAGTAACCGGTCTGGGGATGAAAGCGTGGGCGGACCACGTCAACGACCAGGGAGGGGTCCATGGCCGCAAAATCAAGCTGATCATCAAGGATGACGCCTACAACCCCACGCGAGGTCTGGCCAATCTCCAGGAGATGAAGGGGCAGGTCTTCGCGTTCTGCGGAGTGCTCGGCACAGCCGCGTGTCATGCGGCCAAGGACTTCTTCGCTGACAACAAGATTCCTTTGGTCACAGCGTACGCCAACGTCCGGATTTGGCCGGAACTGCCCGCGGAAAAGAGGAAGTACATTTTCATCTCATACCCGGACTACCGGGAAGAGGCCGTGCACCTTACCAAGTACGCGGTGGAAAAGCTGGGAACCAAGAAGATTGCCCTGTTCTATCAGAACGACGACTATGGCAAGAATGCTATGCAGGGCCTCAATGATGCCCTTGCCGCAATGCCCGGCAAGGCGGAAGTCGTCACCACCGTCCCGTTTGAGATGGGCGAAAGGGCCCTGGCGGTACACGCGATGAAGCTCAAGGAATCAGGTGCAGACACCCTGGTGATCTATCCCACGCCCACCCATGGAGCGCTCATACTCAAAGAGATCGCCAAGATCGATTACCGGCCGAAGATCCTGTTCTCGTTCCCTCTGGGTGATCCGATCATGTACACTTTCGCGGGTGATGTTTGGGAAGGGAGCTATATTTCGCTTCCGGGTAACGTGAGCATGCCGGGGGTGGAGCCCGAAGCTGACAAGGTGGCTGAAATCCTCGTGAAATACGATCCGAAGATCAAAGGCAAGGAATACCTGGGCCTTTTTGGGGCCACTTCCATGATGCAGCTCGTGGAAGGTCTGAAAAACGCGGGCCGAGATCTCACCGTGGAAGGTTTTATCAAGGGCATGGAGAAGATCAAGGATTTCACACCCGAAGGTGGAGGCGCTCCGATAACATACGGTCCTGAACGCCGCCACGGCCAGAACGCCGTCAGGATAGGCAGAGCGGAAAAGGGCAAGCACGTGCCCCTGGAGAAGTTCGTACTATTCAAGCCGCTGTTCTAGCCTGGGCGCGGCGCTTGTTTTCTTGAAGATTCAAGTACGGCGCGGTTCGCGGAGGCTGTCTCAGAACCTTGAGGTGCGGGAGACCGGTGTACGGCGCGGTTCGCGAACCGCGCCGTACCAGGTGCGACGACGGCCCCACGAACTGTCCAAAGCGACCGCAAATGAAATATGATTCGGAAAGGCACAATCGGCGCTCGATTCGCTTGATGGATTACGACTATTCGCAATCCGGTGCCTATTTTGTCACGATTTGCACGACGGACCGGGCCTCCGTTTTGGGCGAAATATCGGACGGGCAGGTTTCATTGAATGAATTGGGAGAGATCGTTGCTGAAACATGGCAATGGCTCGAACGACATTATGAATACCTGGAATTGGATGAATGGTTGGTGATGCCTAACCACCTGCACGCCATTGTCGTGATCGGAGACAGCCTGTGTAGGGGCGCTTCGGGAAGCGCCCTGATTCCGGGCGGTTCACGAACCGCCCCTACAGCGGCCCGGCGCAAACCTCTGGGCCGTTTGATCGGGTCATTCAAGACAGTTTCCACGAAGCAGATAAATGAAATCCGGAAAAGCCCTGGTATGGGCCTCTGGCAGCGCAACTACTACGAGCACGTCATCCGCAGCGAGAAATCGCTGAACGCTATCCGAGAATATATCGAGGCAAATCCATTCCACTGGCAAGACGACCCGGAGAACCCGGATGGTGTCGGGTAACAGAGGTGCAGGCCCCGGATCATAATTGGTGTGGGCCATTCGCGGAGGCTGTCTCAGAACCATGAGGTACAGGAGGCCACTGTAGGGGCGCTTCGAGAAGCGCCCTGATTTCCGGCAGTTCACAAACGGCTGCGGCTGCGGTGTGCAGCGGGCGGTTCACAAACGGCTACGTATGCGGCACGCAAGGGGCGGTTCGCGAACCGCCCCTACGAAAGACCCAATCCTCCGCAAACAGAAAATTATCGGAGAGGTCGCGTGCCCCATTGGGGGCTAATTCGGAGGACATCTCACTTAATTCCCGGATCGTAACTCTAATTATGCATGGTGTTGCCGGATTTCGTTGTTTAACTGTTCAGGTGCGAATCGTTCCCTAAGTCCAAGCCAAACGCGACCAGCAACATTGTAAAGTGTGTTCAGTGAGGTATTTACATAGTCATTATCAATCGGGCGCTCTTGACCCACTTCATAACATCTGAATCCTCTTGCGTTGTAATAGCGCTGACTCACTATGCCCATGTTGTGCACCAGGAGGTTTCTTGTGGCATGGATTTCGTATAATTGATCCTCTTTGGAAGGCTCTGGCGGCTCAGTCTCAGGGAAGTGCAGTTGAATATTGAACGGCATCTTTGTGATTAACTCGAATCTCTTGTGGAAAGTATCCACCTTGGAAATTTGACACTCAACCGGATCTATCGCTGACTTACAATTATTTTTGATGGAATCGGGCTGGTAGCGCAGCACCGCACGAATGCTGTCTACTAGAAAGAATTCAAAACAAGAGACGCAGATTATGAGAGTTGAGCGCCACAGGAGAGGCGGGAATTCTGCCACAAACATTGGCTTCGCCAGGTTAAATTTGTGTTTATGACGTTTCAAGAAATCCTCGGGGTCTGGTTTCTCCCTTAATCTCAGAGATTCTTTGTACGCTCTTTCAGCAATCTGGTCCTGATATTCCGAGTATTCGCCTTTGAAAGCGGCCAAAGTGTAATATCGTCGCAGAAAGGAACTGAAAATTACGTCCAGCGTATCGGAGAAGAT
This sequence comes from Desulfomonile tiedjei, assembly GCA_016212925.1. NCBI lineage: Bacteria > Pseudomonadati > Thermodesulfobacteriota > Desulfomonilia > Desulfomonilales > Desulfomonilaceae > Desulfomonile > Desulfomonile tiedjei. The sequence continues at coordinate 3,786 of JACRDF010000006.1, read as the reverse complement.
TTCTTCAGTCATGTGCTACATCCGTAGTCCTTCAGTCGGGCTGAGCCACTCTAAAGGAAAATACCGAAAGGAATGGGGTCAGCTCTGCTCTTGACTCATCTTCAGCTACCGCCTAGGACATGAAGGGTCCGCTCATACAATTCTGTAGCACGTTCTGATTGGGAATTGCAGTGTTTTCCGCAAGGCCGCCGCCACTTCTAATGGTTCCGAAAATACCGTGCCTAAATCGGAATCCTTTTGCTTGTTTTCGTCGTCCAAAGGGTAGGACCATTCAATGGAGGTGCAGGCATGGCCGACATAACGGAAGAACCGAAAAAGACAGCAGACTCGGAAGCCAGAAAAGCCGAAGAGTTATATGCGCAATGCAACAGAATTGACGATCCAGTCAGGAGGGGACTTTGCAAGGTCTGTGGAACGCCCGTGGCTGGGGCAATGCCATTTTGCCAGGAACATGAACCGCCGGTGCCCTAGTCCCCAAAGGGGTATGGCTTTTCCCAGCGAAGACCCTTGAATAGTCTTTCCCTGGGAAAGGCGGTCAGGGTTGCTCTTGGCTCATCTTGAGCTGCCGAGTGCCGGTGCGGGCATACACATGGGCCAAGAGCAGCTCTGCCCCCTACCCTTTACCTCTAACTTACAGTAGTTCTCGAAGGTAATCGCGGATTCACTTGTGGTTGTTCGGCCAGACCGGATCGGCTTGTGCGACAGTGCCACGCGCCAGTCAACAGGACGCTGCTTCCGGCAAGCTGCTCCTTTGTCCAAGATTCCCCGAAGGGGAATGCCGTGGGTAGCCCTGGGTGAAACCCAGGGAAAGAGCCCCCGCAATCATGGTTCCGGCCCCGGAGGGGTCGGCCCCTCCAGGGCCGTATGAAATTAGTTGTGGGGGTTGCGTACCACGGGTTTCACCCGTGGCTACTCAAGGTAATCCCCTTTCAGGGGAAAAATTTGTGCAATACATATTTTCGCGATTACTTTTGAGAACTGCTATAACAAGTGGTACATAATCCCTGGGGAGGCCAGGGTGGATTATTATATAGAAATATAAGTTCTTCGAGGCTGAATTTGGCCTGTTAAGGAGACTGAAACGATGGATACCAAGAAGATTCTCTATGGCAAAAAGTTACTCATCGTCGATGATGAGCCCGATGTCCTGCAAGTGCTGACCGAAATGCTCGAAATGTGCAAAATCGACACTGCTACTACCTTTGAAGACGGAAAGAAGTTGCTTGAGGCCATTGACTATGACTGCGCAGTACTCGACATCATGGGTGTGAAAGGGTTCGAATTGCTGGAGATAGCAAAAAAGAGGGGCATCCCTGCCCTTATGCTTACCGCGCACGCCTTGACCGAAGAGAGCCTCGACAGATCAGCCCGAGAAGGCGCCTCCTATTTTGCGCCAAAGGAACTCATGCACCAGATAGATCTCTTCGTCGCGGACGTGCTCCAAGCGTCAGAAAGCAAGAAGAACCCGTGGGTGAGGTGGACTGAACGTTTGGGCGGTTTCTACGACAAGAGGTTCGTCGGCACAGACTGGCAGAAAAAGGAGCAAGAGTTCTGGAAAAAGTTCCTCAAGGAATACTCGGGCCTGTAATCGACGCTGTCGATTTGGCACATTGGGTAAGCTGCCAGGTCGGTCCCGTAGGTCTGTGCGGTGCTGAAGCTCGGGCAATAATCCGAGCAGAAGAAAGGCTCTTCGCGTAAGTGCGCATCTCACATTCGATACCTCTTCCGCAAAAAAGTCACCGAAAGCCTTCGTCCACCACCGCACGGAGACTGTTGTTTGAATGAAGATCAATCGCTGCATATACTTCCATCGGGCGCCTGCTTTGGTCAACGGCAAGTCGGGGATAGCACATCCCCCGACTCAGAGGCGCCTTCTTATGGTTATCAGGTCAGCTCTTGGCTCCCATTGAGCTGTAGCGTGATGGCCCGGCCATGTACATGAGCCAAGAGCAGATCTGACCCCTGCCCTCGTTTTCCCTGCCACTCCGAAGAAAGAGGTCTCTGGAATCAATTGCCTAGGCCAGCATGTTCCATTGACCCGGAAATTCACTGAATCCGAAACACGCGATGACTACAGGGTCGCTACCCGGATCGGTCATGACTTCGAAGTCTAGTGGAGGCATGAAAGCGCCCTCCAGCGGAATTGTCGACTCGATAGAGAAGCTCCCCATGAAGGGTATGCTCGACACAGTCCCCCTGCGCACAAGACCCGACGCAGCTTGGCCAGGTTCGGCACAGAAGAAGGCAAACAGGGCTCCGCAAAGCTGAAGGGGCGGCATGTAGGCATTCCCAGTCGTGGCCTGGACCGCTGTCCATTCCGGGGCAGTGCCATTATAAACCACGAATTCGCCCCAGTAACGTCGCTTGTAATGACGATGCTCAGACATCATTGAGATTTCGGCAGAAACTAGACAATGACGCGCACGCTCAGGAAGTCCTTTCTGTCTCAATTGCTGAAGCCTGCGCAGCCCGTTGAGAAGAACCACACCCGGGGCCCTATCCGTTCCACGGCGAAGAATCGATTGCCATACCGCCATAAACTCTTCGGACAGCGGTTCGTCCGCCAGAAGGGATCGAAGATCGTGTAGTGTTTGTCCATGTTTGAGCACTAAGCCGAGTAGCGAGTTATCGGAGTCATTGTCGAAAGAAAATGAGTCACCTCGATCGTTGCGAGCCGCGAGCCATTCACTGGCGAGTGATCTAATCTCCGCAGGTGACGGGCTGAGAATATGAGCAAAACGTGCATAGCTAGCGGGTAGATACTCGGCAAACACTCCGTGACACTCTTCGCGCATCAGGAACTGTCGAAGGTGTCCACTATCCCAATAGTCGAAATCGTGTCTGGGATCATTTATTCTTGCCGCTTCAATGAGATCAACCGCGTTGCGAGTCAAATGCGTTGAAGTGACCAAAAGCCAGCCATCGCAGTTATGCCTCGCCGGCATGAGGTCAAAATGGTCAATTTCAGTCGGCGACACGGCTCGTCCACCTGCCGCGTAGTGCTTGCCCTGAACTACAAACCGCAGGCTGCGGCTTCGTCCTGTTGCCGTTGATTCATTCTGGGTAGCAATTATGTCCCGCCCACCATCCGGCCCTACGCCAGCGCCCGTATCAATGGTCCAGCCCAGCGCGCGGAGAAGGGCCTGGACAAACTGTTCAAAACGTATACCCTGCCTTGCGTCAATCTCGGTGAAATCTATCATTAGATCGCTCCAACAACTTGGCCGACGCTTTGGGATTGTTTATGGGCCTACTTTAACATGAATTCTTCTTTTTGGGGAAACTAGCGAATCGCCTCCCGGAGTCACATGGTTTGCCGGCGGGCACAGTCTCTGGAATGATTTCGGGCATAGCGCAACCCTCTCGGTTTTGGGAACCAGAGCGAAAGGGGAAAGACGGCCGATAGAAGAATTGGTGGGTTGTAAGGTCTATCAATAACTTGGAATGTCAGACTTTGGCGAGCATTTCTTCAAAAGGCGGCGAATTCAGGGGACACCTTACTCAATTTGCCGATCGTAACTCTCATTAGGTAATGTGTCCCCGATTTCGGAGCATCCGCCAAGCCCTCCGCAGTGGCAAGTCCGCCGGATGATCCAGGAGGACCAAGGGGTCACCCATTAAAAGGCCCTCTGTCAAGGGAAAAAACTCTCCTGTTGCAAGGAAAGGATCGTTTCCTTGCTGAGGGTACGGCCGTGTTGCGTACAGCCTCCGTCAGTGCCTGCTCTTCACCTTTGCCGGTATTTCTCTCGGGTGGTGTCGGTAGATGTCCTCACCGCACCAGTCACC
>JACRDF010000005.1 GCA_016212925.1 Desulfomonile tiedjei | reverse complement strand
CTGCCGCCAGTATTCCCGGGCGCGGTCGAGCGAGCGGGCCGGATCGCTCATGTCCTGAATCCGCTCGTAGCCCACCTTTGCCAGCCAGAGCTTGATCGGCTCGGCCTTGGGGCTGGGAACCGACTGGATAATGCGCAGAAGGGTCTCCGGATCAGCCACATCGGTAAAATAAGACTTCCCGTCTGCTGCCGGCAGTTTCAGTCGGTTACATTTTGTAACCGACTCGCTCTCCTCCTTCGTTAGGCGGTTCTTTAAGACTTTCCAATAGTTGCGTGCCGCCTGGAAATCCGGCTGCTGGATCAGGGCCGCGATAATGTCCACAACGGAAAAATACCAGGTGTCCGCTTTCTCGTCATAAATCCGCCGAATCTTGAAATTCTCGAAAACGGCCAGGGCCTTGTTGTTTATCATCCATAAACTCCTGTTCTATCCATGGCGGGCGAAGAGCGCATCCGGTTTGGTTGCTGATTATCGCCACCCGTTCATTCCAGGTAGCCTTTGGCCCTGGACATCGAGGGGTTTGGGAACAATCCCATACCTGTTTTCAAATTTCCGAAGCCGAATTTGCGATAGAAATCTTGCTTTCCGGGCGCGGCGTAGATCAATACGGGTGCATTTTTCGACAATTTCTCCAGTAGGGCTTCCATGATTGATTGGCCGACGCCTCGATTCTGAAATTCCGGCAGTACGACCACATCATAGATGGCCGATTGATATTCACCATCCGATAAGGCACGACCAAAGCCGATGATTCGCCTGTCGGCATAACCGGAACATACCGTGTGGCTGTTCATCGCAGCCATTTTCAATTTTTCCGGCTCGCGCGTACCGAGGGGCGCCAGTCTAAATACTTCGCATAATGCTACCCAATCGATATTTGCGGTTCCGTATTTGAGAGAGATATTCATGTTATTGCCTGCATCGAACGCCGGCTTCAGCGGAAGCAGCCGCTTTTTGGCCTCGACCCGCCGAAAGCCAATGTTGGGCATTACCTAGACGGATGTTACTTCTTGATGCATTGATGCATTTTCGAGAAGTACAAGGTCAAGCAACCTGCGAAACTGGACATCGTTATCGGCTTTTTTCCAACGGTTAACAAATCTACATAAAATCTGAAGATTGCCCGGCTCATAGTGCCCGTCGCTGTCGATCCGGTCTAGTGAGCACAAAAGCTCAGTATCTTCGTGCTCCCCATCGAACTGTAATTTCAAGCCGGTGATGGCGCAGAGCCCTTCTTGAGCCTCGATTAAGTCCGCAATGTACTTTTCAAATTCCATCGAGGTGAAATGAAGTTCCTTGCTCTTTACCGTCCGCTGAATCTGCTGACCGTTCAAGCCAGCAACGGTGCCCCGAGCTGTTTGGGCCATCCTTACGACCGCACGCTGCTTTGCGTTAAAGATCGTTGCTGCTCCCTTGCGGGCGCTCTCCTCTTTTGCCTTCCAGGTTGGACGAGCGTGCCACGCTGCAAGATCATTTCCATCAATGAGTGCTTGTGCGTACTCGGCATTATCGTCGCTTAGGCGTTGGAGCGTTCCTTCGGTAAAAAGAAATTCGCGTGCCCTGGGGTGTAACGCGCGCCAGTCGAGGCGGTTTCCTGATCTGTTTGTGTTAGACCACGGATCAGCAGGCTTTCGAATAACATAAACGCTATCACCTGCTCTCGCCGGTTTGAAGGCGGGTTCGAGAGAGACTACAACCTCGCCTGCACGGGAGGTCGTCCACCACAACGCATCTTTCTCCCGATGAATCCAGATTTCGTTTTCAGTTTTGTAGACGATATGCGCGAGATTGAACCAACGGGATGCGACGGGGCGTGTAGGCGTTAAACCAGCCGCGGTTTTCTTCTTTGCAATGCACTGCGCGATATAGCCTTCGCGGTCGCCAGACAGCCAGAGCGTTCGTAAATCTTTGTCCTCAAGCGTCGCAATTGTCGAGCCCTTGAGGCACGAAGGCCAGAGATGGTTCTCGCGACCAAAGTTGGCAATAAACACTTTCATGACAGTTACCTGTAGAAGCGGAAAGCCGTATCCTGCTCAACGTTGTGGCTTACGGCGAGGACCGCTTTTGGCCTGAGTCCGCGTAAAGCCACTTGTTCGCCAAAAGCTTTTGGTGAGCTACTCCGGCGCTGTACAAACCCACCGCCTTGGGTCTAAAATCGATTTACTGTTATCGTACTTCATATATTCGCACCTATTCCACCGCGAAGTTGAAGTCTCCCCATCATTACAGTCGTGTCTTAGTGAATACATCTTGCATTCGCGCAATTTTGGAAAAGGTCCTGGAGGAATTGGTTCCTTTGTAGCATCCAAAATTTTTCTAGTATCTGATCGTCTGCGTTCCTCTAAAAGACGTTCACTCTCTTCACGACATTTTTTTGCTTCGGAAATGAGCTCATTAATCTTTCGCTCACTTTCAGCAACTGCAGATGCAACATCACCCGCTAATTTACCCCGACGGCCAGCTAAGGATAGCGCGCCGAAGTTTCTATGTCTTTGTGCCTGATCAGGAAATTGTTTGCATAATTCCGAATATGCTTTGCGTTTCCGACTTGGTATCTGGGATTCGAGCTCCTTCGCCCTATCCCAAAGAAGTGCCCATTGTCCCTTCTCCATAATAGTTGACCTCGTGACTGCTGGCGAACATGTGGGGAGCAAGGGTCAAACCTTGAATTGTGAATTTACCTTATAAACCCTCAGTTGACTGCGATTTTCGGACAAGAAGTGTTCCTTTGACCCCATGCTCTTCACTTGTATATCATCATTTCCGACGACCGATCGCGCTCTTTTTAAGCGGAAGGATCTCAATCAGCGACCTAAGCGCCTTATTGACCGAGTCGGAAGTTGGAAAATATTTTTTCACGTCCGGTTCCAGCATGACCGCGCCCTCTTCAAGCTTGAAGTATTGAAGCGAGTCGGTGCCGTCTTCTTTGTGAACAACAACTTTATGGCCCGAACGGTACGCCTTGTAGTACTTGCCCCGGACTCCACCCTTCATTGTGGAAAAGTCATATTCCGGTTTCATATCTTTCACGGTCTCCGACTTTTCGACCTTAACCTTCTTCATAATATCTCCTTTCACGCGCTGTTGCCTTGCGGCAACTGATGATCCGTATCTTACCCCGTCTCTCTGTATGAATCAAAACGAGAATCCGGTCCTTGGCGGACACACCGATGTTGATATAGCGCCCCTCCATTTCGGAATTATCAATGTCTGAATAGGTAAGTAAAAATGGGTCATTGAAAATTGTTTTGCCTTCATCGAAAGATACCTTGTGTTTCAAAAGGTTATCATTCGCCTTAACCTCATCCCATTCAAACGTCAGTTTCATTTGATCCTTCCCATTTTCAATTCCTTTTGATGGGACCAGATGAAGTTCCTAAATCACAAACCTACTGAAAAAACAAACATTCTTGCCCAAGGCACGCCAGTGCCGGTTGTTTTGCGGCACAACCGGTGGTACCCGTCGGCGTGAAAGCGACCTTTGGTCAGGCGTTCGGCAGGTGCCATAGCGTGAACATGGGGTTCCCGTAGGGCGAACACAAGGTTCGTCCCTACAGGGGGGCGCGGGTGAGGCGCGCTTACTGGGCGAAGGGCTTCAGGTACCAGGCCTTGATTTGGCTCAGCAGGGTGGACAGCCGTATTTTGGAATTTTCGACCAGGGCGTAGACGATGGGCACGACGACCAGGGTCAGCAGGGTGGAGACCATCAGGCCGGCGGCCACCATGGTGGACATGGTGCGCCACCAGAGGGTGGATTCGCTCTGCCAGGCGATGGCCATCTGGTGGAAGTCGTAGGAGACGCCGGCGATCATGGGGATGACGCCCAGGACGGTGCACACCGAGCCCATGATCACGGCGCGCAGGCGCGTGGCGCCGGCGGCCACCACGGCCTCGTCGAGCGGCATGCCGCGGCGGCGGAGCTGGTTGGTGTAGTCGATGAGCACCAGGGCGTTGTTGACCACCACGCCCACCAGCGAGACCAGCCCCACGCCCGACATGATGATGCCGAACGGCTCCTGCAGGACGGTGAGACCGAGGAAGGCGCCGCCCAAAGAGAGTACTACGGAGGTGAGAATGATCAGGGGCTGGGACACGGAGTTGAACATGGCCACCAGGATCAGGAAGATCAGCAGCAGCGAGACGACGAAGGCCTTGCCCAGGAAATCTTCGGACTCCTTCTGGAATTCGTTTTCGCCCGTGAACTTGAGGGTGTAGCCGGCCGGCAGCGGAAAGTCGGCCAGCAGCCGTTCGGCCTGGACGCGGGCCACAGCCCCCGGGATGCGCTCCTCGTCCACGTGGGCCTTGACGGTCACCACGCGGTCGTGGTCGATGCGCACGATGTCGCCCACGCTGCCGCTGTAATCGACCTTGGCCAGGGTGGTCAGCGGCACCATGGGGCCGGCCGGGGTGGGGATCATCAACTTGTGCAGCACATCCATCACGCGCCGGTCCGCTTCGGCCAGGGTGATGGTGATGTCGTAATCTTCGTCGCCCTCGTAGTAGGTCGAGACATCCAGGCCGTTGTAGGCCGTCTTGAGGGCCGCGCCGATGGCGTTGCTGGAAAGATCGAACAGGGCCGCCTTCTGGCGGTCGATGCGCACGCGCACCGACGGCAGCCCGGCCACGTAGTCGTCCTGCACATCCTCGACATGCGGCATGCG